>CALMAD010000486.1 GCA_937859105.1 uncultured Propionibacteriaceae bacterium | reverse complement strand
GGGCAGGCGGAGCCGCGGCTGACGCTGCGCGACCTGACGCCCGACGCGGGCGCGGCGCTCGTCGAGTCGTCGTTCGACCTCGACCCCGAGGGACGGTTCGTCATCGCCGAATGGAACGTCGCCGAGGCGCTGGCGCAGGTCCGCACCGCGCTGGTGCGGATCGACGTGGCGTCGGGGCACCGCATCGTCGTCGCCGGCCAGCGCGGGGTCGAGGCGTCCGCACCGGCGATCGGGCCCGACGGCCGCGTCGCCTACCGGCTGGAGGATCAGCCGACGCCCGCCCGCATCCCGCAGCCCGAGTTGCACGTGATGACCTCCGACGGTGGGGGCGACGTCCGGTTGATCTCCGGGTGGGACGGCTGGCCGGGGCCGCTGCGGTGGCTGCCGGACGGCTCGGGCCTCCTGATGACGACCGACGAGCGGGGCCACGCGCCCGTGTTCCGGGTCCCGCTCGACGGCGGGGATCCCGTCCGGCTCACCGGGCAGGGGGCGTTCAGCGATCTCACGGTGAGCCCCGACGGGGCCTGGGCGTACGCGGTGCGTTCGAGCTACGTGGAGCCGCCCGCGGCCGTCCGGGTGGCGTTGGCGGGTACCGACGCCGCCGGGTTCGAGCCGGGGTCGGCGTCCGTCGAACTCCTGAAGAACCCCGCCGAGCGTCCCGAACTGCCCGGCATCTTGACCGAAGTGGAGGCGACCGGCGCCGACGGCGTCCGGGTGCGCGGCTGGCTGTGTCTGCCGCGGGACGCCTCGCCGCAGCATCCGGCGCCGCTCGTGCTCTGGGTGCACGGCGGCCCGCTGAACTCGTGGAACGCCTGGAGCTGGCGCTGGTGCCCGTGGCTGCTCGTCGCGCAGGGGTACGAGGTCCTGCTACCCGACCCGGCCCTGTCGACGGGGTACGGCCACGACTTGGTCCAGCGAGGCTGGGGCAGGTGGGGGTTCGAGCCCTACGACGACCTCATGGCGATCACCGACGTCGCGGAGGGTCGCGACGACGTCGACGCACACCGCACCGCCGCGATGGGCGGCTCGTTCGGCGGGTACATGGCGAACTGGATCGCGGGCCACACCGACCGGTTCGACGGCATCGTCACGCACGCCTCGTTGTGGGAGCTCGGCGGCTTCGGCAAGACGACCGATCGGGCCGACCAGTGGGCCCACGAGATGACGCCCGAGATGGTGGAGGAGAACTCCCCGCACCAGTTCGTGCGCGACATCGTGACGCCGATGCTGGTGATCCACGGAGACCGCGACTATCGCGTCCCGATCTCGGAGGGGCTTCGGCTGTGGTACGACCTGCTGAGCGCGTCGGGGCGGCCCGCGTTCGAGAACGGGGAGAGCGAGCACGAGTTCTTGTACTTCCCGCACGAGAACCACTGGGTGCTGTCGCCGCAGCACGCGGTGGTCTGGTACGAGGCCGTGCTCAGCTTCCTGGCGCGCACGGTGCTGGGGGAGAGCCGCGCCCAGCCCGACGTCCTCGGGCTCACGCCGGTCGAACCGGACGCCGGCGGCCCAGCGTGACAGCAGCGCCGGGCGCCCGAGGCGTCCCGGCGCTGCCGGTGAAGCGAGACGATCGGCGCGAACTCAGCCCTGAATGAACGCCTTCGTGATGAGGGCGGTGGACGAGTTCGTGCACGCGCCCTTGGTGCGCGCGACGACCTTCAGCGCGGTCACGCCGTTCACGGAGGCCGCCAGTTCGGCGGTCTGCTTGAACGTCACGGTCTTGGACGCCACCTGCTTGCCGTCGGCGACGAGCAGGAACTCGAGCGTGTTGTCGCTGGAGTCGCTCAGCGCGTCCTGGGCGACGGTCACCTTGGCCTGCCCTCGCGAGGTGGAGAAGCGGTACTCGAGCTCGGCGGTGCCCTGGTTGCAGTTCACGACTGCGCCGAGCGCCTGCACCGGGGCGGTCGCGCCCGGCGTCTGGTAAGAGCCCTCGGTCCAGCCGTCGCTGCGGAACGCGTTGGCCATCGTCAACTGGGTCTGCTGACCGGCGTCCACCGAGATGAGCCCGGGCGTGCCGGGCGCTCCGGACGGCTGCGGGGTGGCGTCGGGGCCGGCGGAATCGGTGGGGGTCGCCGACGGATCCGGCGAGGCGGAGTCGCTGGGCGTCGCCGAGGGGTCGGGGGAGGCGCTGTCGGTCGGGGCCTCGGTCGGCTCGGGCGCCAACGTGTCCGTGGGGAGCGGCTCCGAGGGCAACGGCGTGGCCGACCGTGACGGTGACCCGATGGTGCACCCGGACAACACGGCGGCGACGGCGACGCTCGCGGCGGTCAGGCGAACGAAGTGGCGAGAAGACGGCATTGAATCCCCCAGTCGGCGTCGGAAGCATGGCATCGCTGTCAGTATTCACCGTCGGGGCTCGTCAGCGGTAGTCCTCCGGGCGTACCGATGGACCCGTGCGGCGGGATTCCGGACGCCTCCGTCGGCCTCGGACGCCTGCGGCCCGGCGAGCCGGACGGGTGGAGGGCGGGATCGTCCCCGGATCTGGCCCTCGCAAGGATTTGCGTGGGCTTGGGTGTCGTGAAAAGATAGTCAAGTTGCTTTGACGCGGGCTGCGGCGAGGCTGGGCGATTTCGGTCGGCCAACCACCGCGGGTCAACCCACTCGGCAAGCCAGGCGGTCGGCGCCCGGCCCCACCAAGACCACGAATCGTGATCTTGTGCGGTCCGAACCGACGCGACACGCCCGGGCGCGGGGGTCGTTGCGACAAGGGGTTTCTCACCCGAGGGGCTCCGCCGAAGGGGAGCAGATGCTGGCTCCACCGCTCGAACTGATAAGGATTTCCATGGCGGGACAGAAGATCCGGATTCGCCTCCGGGCCTACGACCATGAGGTCATCGATACGTCGGCGAAGAAGATCGTCGATACGGTCACCCGCACCGGCGCCCGCGTTGCCGGGCCGGTGCCGCTGCCGACCGAGAAGAACGTGTACTGCGTGATTCGGTCGCCCCACAAGTACAAGGACAGCCGCGAGCACTTCGAGATGCGCACCCACAAGCGGCTCATCGACATCCTCGATCCGACGCCGAAGACGGTCGATTCGCTCATGCGTCTCGACCTTCCGGCCGGTGTCGACATCGAGATCAAGCTTCCGTGAGGTCAGCTGCCATGAACAAAGAACGCATCGTGAAGGGCATCCTGGGCTCCAAGCTCGGCATGACCCAGTTGTGGGACGAGCAGAACAAGGTCGTCCCCGTCACCGTCATCCAGGCAGGTCCCTGCGTCGTGACGCAGGTCCGCACCCCCGAGCGTGACGGCTACAACGCCGTGCAGCTCGGCTTCGGCGCGATCAAGCCGAAGAACGTCAACAAGCCCGACGAGGGCCACTTCGAGAAGGCCGGGGTCACGCCGCGCCGTCATCTCGTCGAACTGCGCACGGCCGACGCGTCCGAGTACACGCTCGGGCAGGAGATCACCGCCGAGGCGTTCGCCGCCGGCGAGGCCGTGGACGTGACCGGCGTCACCAAGGGCAAGGGCACCGCGGGCGTCATGAAGCGCCACGGGTTCGGCGGCCTGGGTGCCGGCCACGGCGTCCACCGCAAGCACCGTTCGCCCGGCTCGATCGGCCAGAGCTCGACCCCCTCGCGCGTCTTCAAGGGCATGCGGATGGCGGGTCGCATGGGCGTCGAGAAGGTCACCGTCCAGAACCTGACGATCCACGCTGTGGACGCCGAGCGCGGGCTGATCCTGGTCAAGGGCTCCGTGCCCGGCCCCAAGGGCGCCCTCGTCGTCGTGCGCAACGCCGTCAAGAAGGGAGCGAAGGCATGAGCGAGTCTCTCAAGGTCGAGGTGATCGGCACCTCGAAGTCCGCCGAGCTGCCCGGCCACCTGTTCAACGCGCAGGCGAACATCCCGCTGATGCATCAGGTCGTCGTCGCGCAGCAGGCCGCGGCCCGCCAGGGCACGCACGCCACGAAGACCCGCGGCGACGTCCGCGGCGGTGGCGCGAAGCCGTGGCGTCAGAAGGGCACCGGCCGCGCCCGCCAGGGTTCGCGGCGCGCCCCGCAGTGGACCGGCGGCGGCACCGTTCACGGTCCGCAGCCGCGCGGCTACGCCCAGCGGACGCCGAAGAAGATGATCGCGGCCGCGCTCCGCGGCGCGCTGTCGGACCGGGCCCGCGAGGGCCGCGTCCACGTCGTCGGCGAGTTCGCGAGCGGTAAGCCGTCCACCAAGTCGGCCCTCAAGGCCCTGTCCGGCGTCACCGGCAAGCGCGTGCTGGCCGTCCTGACCCGCGACGAGGATCTGGCGTGGCTGAGCCTGCGGAACCTGCAGCACGTCCACGTGCTCTCGGTCGACCAGTTGAACGTCTACGACGTCATCGTCGCCGACGACGTGGTCTTCTCGTCCGCCGCTTTGGACGCCTTCGTGGCGAGCAAGCCGGCCGGCGGCCAGACCGAGTCCGCCTCGAGCAATCAGGAGTCTGAGAAGTGAGCGACCTGAAGCACAAGGATCACCGCGACATCCTGCTGGCGCCCGTGGTGAGCGAGAAGAGCTACGGCCTGCTCGACGAGAACAAGTACACGTTCCTCGTCGACCCGCGGGCCAACAAGACCGAGATCAAGATCGCCGTCGAGAAGGTCTTCGGCGTCAAGGTCACCTCGGTCAACACCCTCAACCGTCAGGGCAAGCGTCGCCGCACCCGCTTCGGCACCGGCAAGCGCCCCGACACCAAGCGCGCGATCGTCACGGTCGCCGAGGGGCAGCGGATCGACATCTTCGGCCAGGCGAACTGAGCCAGGGCAAAGACAGGGATACGAAACATGGCTATTCGTAAGTACAAGCCGACCACCCCGGGCCGTCGCGGCTCGTCGGTGGCGGACTTCGCTGAGATCACGCGCTCCACCCCGGAGAAGTCGCTGATCGTGCCGCTGAAGAAGACCGGCGGCCGGAACAACCAGGGCCGCATCACCACGCGCCACATCGGCGGTGGCCACAAGCAGGCCTACCGGCTGGTCGACTTCAAGCGCTACGACAAGGACGGCGTGCCGGCCAAGGTCGCTCACATCGAGTACGACCCCAACCGCACCGCCCGCATCGCGCTGCTGCACTACGCCGACGGCGAGAAGCGCTACATCATCGCCCCCGAGGGCCTGCGCCAGGGTGCGCGGGTCGAGGCGGGCGTCGAGGCCGACATCAAGCCCGGCAACAACCTCCCGCTGCGCAACATCCCCGTCGGCACCACGGTGCACGCGGTGGAGTTGCGTCCCGGCGGCGGGGCCAAGATGGGCCGCTCGGCGGGCGCCCGCATTCAGCTCGTCGCCCGCGAGGGGCGGATGGCGACCCTGCGTCTACCTTCGGGCGAGATGCGGATGGTCGACGTCCGGTGCCGCGCGACCGTCGGCGAGGTCGGCAACGCCGAGCAGAGCAACATCTGCTGGGGCAAGGCCGGCCGCAACCGGTGGAAGGGCATCCGCCCGACCGTCCGCGGCGTCGTCATGAACCCGATCGACCACCCGCACGGCGGTGGCGAAGGGCGGACGTCCGGTGGCCGTCACCCGGTGAGCCCGTGGGGCAAGCCGGAGGGGCGCACCCGCAAGAAGAACAAGGCGAGCAGCAAGCTCATCGTCCGTCGCCGCAAGTCCGGCAAGAAGCGCTGATCGGGGAGTTGGAGAAGAAGACATGCCACGCAGCCTGAAGAAGGGCCCCTTCGTCGACGAGCATCTGGCCAAGAAGGTCGATGTTCAGAACGAGAAGAAGACCCACAACGTCATCAAGACCTGGTCGCGCCGCTCGATGATCATCCCGGACATGATCGGGCACACCATCGCGGTGCACGACGGCCGTAAGCACGTGCCGGTTTTCGTCACCGAGGCCATGGTGGGGCACAAGCTCGGCGAGTTCGCCCCGACGCGCACCTACCGCGGCCACGTGAAGGACGACAAGAAGGCGCGCCGGCGCTGAGCGTCGCGAGAAGAGGAAAGAGAGTATGAGCAACACCGAAACGCGGCCGAGCCGCCGCGCTGCCTTGCTCGGCGATCGTCCCGGCTCGTACGCCATCGCGCGTCACGTCCGGATGTCGCCGACGAAGGTTCGCCGGGTGATCGACATCGTCCGCGGCCTCGACGTCAACGACGCCCTCGCCGTGCTGAAGTTCGCCCCGCAGGCCGCGGCCGGCCCGGTCTACAAGGTCGTCGCGTCCGCGGCGGCCAACGCCGAGAGCAGCGAGAGCCTGCGCGCTGATGACCTGTTCATCAGCCAGGCCTTCGTCGACGAGGGCGTGACGCTCCGCCGGATCCGGCCGCGGGCCAAGGGCTCCGCGAGCCGCATCATGAAGCGCGGCAGCCACATCACCGTCGTCGTCGAGCCCAAGTCCGAGAAGGGAGCCTGAGCATGGGCCAAAAGATCAACCCGAATGGCTTCCGGCTCGGGATCACGACCGATCACGTGACCCGCTGGTATGCCGACAAGAACTATTCCGAGCTGGTGGCTGAGGACGTCAAGGTCCGCGACTGGCTGACGAAGAACCTCGAGCGTGCCGGCGTGAGCAGCATCGAGATCGAGCGCCGCTCCGAGCGGGTGACGATCTTCCTGTACGCCGCGCGTCCGGGCATCGTCATCGGCCGCAACGGCG
>CALMAD010000485.1 GCA_937859105.1 uncultured Propionibacteriaceae bacterium | reverse complement strand
AGGACGGCCGCACCGGGGGCGTCCGTCAGCGGTCGGCGTCCGGAGGGCGGCGCCGGCGGCTGCGGGCGCGCTGGCTGATCCCGGCCGCCGCGGCGGCGGCCGTCGTGACGGTGATCGCCGTGAACGGGGGCGGGCAGACGCCGGCGTACGCGTCCTGGACGCCGAAGCCGGGGCGCGTCGCGTCGCCCGTGCTCGCGAAGACCGCGGACGCCTGCCGCGCGTCGATGGCCGACTGGGAGAAGCAGGGGCCGCAGACCGGGCCGGACCGGCAGGTGGTGCGGGCGGACACCGCGAAGGTGGTCGTGGCCGAACAGCGGGGTGACTACGTGTTCGTCTCGATGGTGTCCGACAGTGGGGCCGAGATCGCGTGCCTGGCGAAGGCCGGGCGTCCCGATCAGATCATGAGCGCGGGGGGCAGCAGCCCGAGCGCGACGACCCCGGCGCCGGCCCCGGTCGCCGCCGACAACGTCGAGCAGCGCGGTGTCGGGCTGTCGAGCGCGGACGAGGGGACGTTCGGGATGACCAGCGGCCGCGTCGGCCGGGACGTCCGCGGGGTGACGATCGTCACCGGCGGCACGGAGGTCGAGGCGACCGTCGCGAACGGCTGGTTCTCGGCGTGGTGGCCGGCGGCGTCCGGGTTCGTGGGCTCGGAGGGCGTGCCCGACGTGACGTACCGCCTGACCCTCGCCGACGGCAGCCGGCGGGACGCGAGCCCCGATCCCGGGCAGAAGAGGCCCGGGCCGGCGGAGATCGGCCGCGTCTCCCGGGGCGGCGGGACCGACGGGCTGGAGACCGTCGACGGCGAGGTGGGCGCGCGGGTGCGGACGGTGGTCGTCCACGCCGACGGGCGCGACGTCACCGCGACGCTGTCGGGCGGGACCTTCCACGCGGAGTGGCCCATGCCGACGCGGGCGTCCGGTGAGGTGAAGCCGCTGACCTACACGCTGACCCTCGACGACGGGACCGTCCGGAAGAACGTCAAGCCCGTCAGCGGGGCCGACTCCTAGGGGCGTTTCTCCCCGTGGTGCGTTTCTACCTGACGTTCTCCACCCTCTGGGGTGGAGAACGTCACACGCCCCTGCGCTGTGGTCCACGAGGTGCCGTCCGGCACGCTGTTGGTCACCCGGAACGCTGCGGGACGCCCGACACGCGACCCGGTGGGCCCGAAATGCGACCCGGGTGGCCCGAAACGCTGCAGGTCTTTCGTCAACGCTGCAGGTGTTCTCGAAACGCCGGGCGACGGCCGGAACGCTGCCGTACGTAAGGCAGCGTTCTCGCCGGAGGCAGGCGTGAACGAAACGCTGCAGGCGTTCCGCAAACGCTGCAGGCGTTCCGCCCACGCGGCAGGCGGGCGCCCGGCGCGGACCGATTCACGCCCGCCGGACCCCGTCGGCTAAGATGACGGGGTTGCCTCGGCGAGGGGTGCTCGACGCCCGTGATCGACAAGGTGTGTCCTCCCTTGCTGAGCCCGCAGTTTTCGCATTTCAGCAGCAAGGTTGAGGAGGAACCGGTTCATGGCCGGCAACGAGATCAAGATCAGCGCCGAAGCTCGCACGGAGTTCGGCAAGGGCGCGGCGCGTCGCATTCGCCGCGCCGACAAGGTACCGGCCGTCATCTACGGCCACGGCACCGACCCCGTCCACATCACGCTCCCGGGTCACGAGACGCTCCTCGCGCTCCGCACGGCGAACGCGCTGTTGTCGATCGAGGTCGACGGCGGCGCCGCGCAGCTCGCGCTGCCCAAGCAGGTGCAGCGCGACCCGATCAAGGGGTTCGTCGAGCACGTCGATCTGGTGACGGTCCGCCGGGGCGAGAAGGTCACGGTCGAGGTGCCGATCGTCGTCGTGGGCGAAGAGGTCCCCGACCAGATCACGAACGTCGACGCCCAGGTCATCGCGCTCGAGGTCGAGGCCACCGACATCCCGCAGCACATCGAGGTCGACATCACCGGCCTCGAGATCGGCGACCAGATCCTCGCGCAGGATCTCAAGCTGCCCGAGGGTGCCTCGCTGGGCGTCGAGCCCGAGCAGCTCATCCTCTCCATCACGCAGGCGCGTGAAGAGGAGCCCGAGCCTGAGGAGGGCGAGGGGGCCGAGGGCGAGGGGGCCGAAGAGGGCGCCGAGGACGCCGAGGACGACTCCGACGAGGAGAAGTAGTCGGTGTCAGCCTGGCTGGTGGTCGGGCTCGGCAACCCGGGCCCGACCTACGCCAACACCCGACACAACGTCGGGTTCATGGTGGCGGACGAGCTGGCGCGTCGCGCGTCCGGCTCGTTCGCCGCACCCCGGGGCCTGCGGGCCGAGGTCTGCGAGACCCGGCTCGCGGCGTCCGGCATGGGGGGCGTCGGCGCCGACGCCCAGCGCGTCGTCCTGGTGAAGCCGCGCACGTTCATGAACGACTCCGGCCTCGCGGTCGGCAAGGCGTCCGCGTTCTACAAGATCGCGCCCGAGCGCACCGTCGTCGTCCACGACGAGCTCGACCTCGACCTCGGCCAGCTCCGCCTCAAGCGCGGCGGCGGCGACAACGGCCACAACGGCCTCAAGTCCATCCGGGCCGCGCTCGGCACGGGCGACTACTACCGCGTCCGCTTCGGCATCGGACGCCCACCCGGCCGGCAAGAGCCGGCCGACTACGTGCTTCGGCCGATTCCGGCGTCGGTTCGGCCCGACGTCGAGATCGAGGCCTCCCGCGCCGCGGACGCCGTGGAGGCCCTGCTGAGCGACGGCCTCGCCGACGCCCAGAACCGGTTCAACTCCTGACGCCGGCCGCCGCGACCGCGACGACCACCGCGAACGCCAGGCACGCCACCAGCACCACGACGCCGATCGCCGCGGCGATCGCGGCCAGCGGACGCCTCT
>CALMAD010000484.1 GCA_937859105.1 uncultured Propionibacteriaceae bacterium | reverse complement strand
CGGCGGCGTCCACGCTCACCTGGGTGCCGCCCACCTCGATGATCTCGCCGCCGTGGAGCTGCCGCCCGCGCCGGGTCTCGACGGCGCCGTCGACGAGCACCTCCCCGGCGGCGATCAGCGCGTGCGCGTGCGACCCGGAGTCGACCAGCCCCGCGACCTGCAGAAACTGGCCGAGCCTGATCGTTCCGCGCACCTCGACCGACTCCATGGACGCCTCCTCAGTACCCGATCGACGCCAGGTAGCGCCGCGAGTCGGCGATGCAGTCGAACGGGTCGCGGCCGTACGTGTCGTCTTGTTCGATGAAGAAGTATTCCGCGCCGGCGGCCTCGGACGCCGGGAGCAACTCGGGCCAGTTCATGTTGCCCTGGCCGACCTCGGCGAACTGGGCCAGGTTCACGAACATCGCGAACCCCGCGGCCCGGTCGCCGGACGTCATCTCGTCGACGGCCGCCTGCGGCAGCGGGACGATACGGAAATCCTTCACGTGGATCAGCTTGCAGACCCCCGAGTAGGCCTTCAGCATGTCGAGCGGGGCCATGCCGCCCCGCTGCACCCAGTGCAGGTCGACCTCGAAGTTCAGGCTCGGCGCGACCCTCCGGACGATGTCGAACACCCGCTCGCCCTCGAACTGCGCCAGGTCGACGTGGTGGTTGTGGTAGCACAGCGTGATGCCGTGCTCGGCGAGCCGCTGGGCGGCGTCCTCGCAGTCGGCCGCCCAGGCCTCACAGGCGTCCTTGCTGACCATCGCGGTGAACGGCATCATGCCGATGCGCACGAACCGGACGCCCAGCCGCGCGCAGTCGGCGACGATCTTGTCGAAGTCGGCGTCGAGCGCATCCCCGGTCGCGGTCGGCCCGGCCTTGAGTGCGACCGACAGGGCGCCCACCTCGATGCCGAGCTCGTCGCGGCCGCGCTCGAGGCCGGCGGTGTTCGCCGCGTCCATCGGAATCTGCGAGACCTCGACCGCGTCGATGTCGAGCTGCTTCAGCCGCTGCAGCACGGCGAACATGCCCTGCTCGGCGACCTGCTCGCGCAGCATCATCATCTGGACCCCGAGCACCGCCATGTCAGCTCCGCTCCGCGAACGCGCCCTCGTCGGCGATGCGCTTGTTGAGTTCGGCCAGGTACCGTTCCTCGTCGAAGTGCTCGATCGAGACCTCCTCGCCGGTCCAGCTCGACAGGTGGATCGCGTTCGCCAGCCGGACGCCGTGGATGCCGTCGCCGCCGGGAGCGATGAGCTCTTCCTCCCCCGCCACGGCCGCCGCGAAGTTGCGCAGCACCTCGCAGTGCTGGGCGCCCCAGACGGACCCGTAGTCCTTCGTCTCGACGTCCATCAGCTCGGCCGTGTTGAGCTGGCCGGTGAAGAGCCGGGCGACCGCCGCCATGTCCATCGAGTCGCTGATCTCGCGCTCGGGCTTCTTCAGGCGGGTGATCGTCACGGTCTTGGAGTCGTCGACGACGATCTTGCCGGCGTCGCACAGGATCTCGAGACGGTCGGTCCCGACCAGGTCGTTGGTGCAGGTGATGAACGAGCCGGTGGCCCCGTCGCCGAAGTCGGCGAGGGCGTTCACCTCGTCTTCCACCACGATGTCGCGCTTGAAGCCGAACGCGCACTTCGCGAAGACGGACTTCGGGACGCCGCACAGCCACTGCCACAGGTCGAGCTGGTGGGGCGCCTGGTTCACCAGGACGCCGCCGCCCTCGCCGCCCCACGTGGCGCGCCAGTCGGACTGCTCGTAGTAGCCCTGCGGCCGCCACCAGGTCGTGATGACCCACGAGGTGTGCCGCAGCGCGCCCAGCTCGCCCGAGTCGAGCAACGCCTTGAGGTCGCGGTACAGCGGGTTGGTGCGCTGGTTGAAGAACACGCCGAACGTCAGGTCGGGCTTGGTCGCGGCCAGGTCGATCAGCTCCCGCGCCTGCTTCGTGTAGACGCCCACCGGCTTCTCGACGAGCGCGTGCACGCCGTGCTCGAGCGCGTAGATGCCCATCTCGGGGTGCAGGTAGTGCGGCACCGTCGTGACGACCGCCTCGACGTCGCCCGAGTCGATCATCTGGCGGTAGTCGTCGTAGAAGGGGACGCCGAGGGCGTCCGCCGTCGCCTTCTTCTCGGGCAGGACGTCGCAGATCGCGCCGACCTCCACCGTGGGCACCATGCCGCTCTTGATGAACTGGGCGTACATGCCGCCCTCCGCGCCCAGGCCGATGATGCCCAGGCGAAGCTTGTTCTCTGCCATGCCAGCTCCTTCGCTGCGTGCTTCAGACGTGTGCTGCCGCCACCCTAAGTGTGCGGCGACAAGCGATTCGAGGGGTTACCCGGAGTTGCCTTGGGGTTCGTACACCGTTCGCGTGGTCGACCCGGACACCCCTCACAGCCCCGACTGCCGGTACACCTCTTTGAGGATCTCCAGCGACTTCATGGCCTCCGCGGGCCCGATCCAGAACGGCTCGGGGTCGTCGAGCGAGCCGTAGAAGTCGCGGATCAGCAGCTCGTGGCTCACCCCCCAATACGACCGGCCCTCCGAGGGCGCCTTGCGCTCGGCGTACTTGTCACGAGGACGGTCGCCCTTCCAACGGACGCGCAGCCCGTTGCGGATCACGACGTACGCGTTCTCGCAGTCGAGCTCGATCTCGACCGGACGATGTTGCGGCGCGGCGAGGGTACCGTAGAACGCCGTGCGGACGCCGCCCGCGTGCGTCAGCAGGATCTCCGCCGCGTCCTCCACTTCGGAGACCGCCCCGTACCGCCGCGTCGCCACCTCCCCGGAGAGCTCGGTGACGTCGCCGAGCAGCCACTGGAGCAGGTCGAGCGTGTGGATCGCCTGGTTGATCAGCAGACCGCCGCCCGCCTCGGCCCAATGGGCCCGCCACGGGCGCGCCTGGTAATAGCCGGGCGACCGCGTCCACACCACCGAGGCGTACGCGCCGTGCACCTCGCCCAGCTCGCCCGAATCGAGCAACCGCTTCACCTGCTGGCTGGAGACGTTGTAGCGATTTTGGTAGCAGATCGCGATCTTCGCGGACGCCGTGGCGGCCGCCTCGACCAGCCGCCGGCCCTCCTCCAGCGTGTGCGCGATCGGCTTTTCCTGCAGCACGTGGACGCCGGCCGCCAGCGCGTCGAGGGAGACCTGCACGTGCTGGTGGTGCGGCGTGGTGACGTGCACGACGTCGGGCGCGACCGACTCGAGCAGCTCGCCGTGCGTCGCGAACCCCGGGACGCCGTAGCGCGCGGCGGCCGCCTCGAGCCGCCCCGGGTCGGTGTCGCAGACGCCGACGAGCTCGATGCCGTCGATGGCCTCGATCGCCTCGAAGTGGACCGCGGAGACGTCTCCGCAACCGATCACGGCGGCGGTGGTCATCGGTACTCGATTCCCTGCTCGTCGAACAGCTTCACGAGGGCGGCGTGCGCCTGCCCCCACAGGTCGGGCCCGCAGAGCCCGCCGAAGGCGTCGAAGTCGCCGAGATGCGGCTCGAGGGAGAAGAAGCCGTCGTAGCCCGACTCGCGGAGCGCCGCGATGACCTCGCGCACCTGGCCGTCGCCCTCGCCGCAGGGCAGCACCTTGTTGATGTGGCCGGCGAACTGGTCTTCGCTGGCGAACTCGGTGGCGCTCGCGTCTTTGCAATGGATGTAGTCGGTGAACTCGCGCACCAGCGGGTACGCCTCGTCGAACGGCTTGACGCCGCACTGGACGTAGTTGGCCGGGTCGAAGATGCCGCGGTATCGCGGGGAGTCGATGGTGGTGATGAGGTCGACCACCCGGCGGGGGACGTCGCCGTAGATCTCTTTTTCGTTCTCGTGCAGCAGCGTGACGCCCGCGGATTCGGCGACCTCGACCATGGCCTTCGTGCGGGCCATGACCTCGTCGCGGTACGCGTCGGGATCGTCGCCCTCGGGAATGAAGAAGCTGAAGATGCGGATGAAGGGCGCGTCGAAGAACCGGGCGACCTCCACCGCGTGCCGGGTGCGCTGCAGGTGCGGTTCGAAGTCGTCGGTGATGAGGATCTTGCCCAGATCGGAGCCGATGGAGGACACCCGCACGCCGTGCTCAGCGAGCAGCCGCTTCGCGTCGTCGAGCTGCTCGGGCGTCAGGTCGAGAATCTTGGTGCCCCACGCGCTGCGGAACTCGAGGTAGCCGACCCCGAGGCGCTGGAGCGTCGTGAGTTGCTCGGTGAAGTCGTGGGAGATCTCGTCGGCGAAACCCGTGAGCGTCCACATGAGAAGGACCTGCTTTCCTCGTCGAATGGTCGTGCCCGTCAGCGTACGGGGCGCCACTGACGAAAATCAGCGGGTGGCCGCCTGTTGCCGTGAGGGCGGCGTCCGCAGGGCCAGCCAGGCGAGCGCGACGGTGTAGGCGACGAGCAGCGCGTTGCGGGCCGTGACCAGCACCACGGGGCGTCGGGCGTTGTGGAACAGCCAATCGTCGTAGGTCACGGGGTAGATCCACACGGTGAGGGCCATGAGCGCGAAGACGCAGCCATAGGACGCCGTCGCCGCGGCCGGTGCGGAGACGCCGGGGGCGTCCGGGGCGCCTGGCGCGTCCGGATGGGGAGTCTCAGGGAGGGCGTCTGGGGCTGGGCGGCGCCAGGCGACGCCCAGCACGACCACCGCCGGGGCGGCGAGCCACAGCATGTACTGGGGGCTGAACGCCTTGGAGGTCACGATCATCATGGCGATCACGAACAGCGCCGCCCAGGCTGCGCGCCACGGCGGGCAGCCTGCGGCGAACCAGCGCACCAGCACGAGCGCGAAGACGGCGAGGCCGGCGAGGAGGGCGGCGTCCGCGACGAGGAGGAGGGCCGGGACGGCCGGCCCGGCGACCTCGTAGGCGTTCCACTGGGAGAAGAACACGGAATACGAGGGGTCGGTGAGGCGTCGCCACATCGCGGGCGTCGCGACGACCGCCTCGATCTGCAGGCCGCGCAGGCTCTGGTAGCTGAGCGGGGAGAAGAGGCGCGTGAGCCCGGCGTCCCAGACGCTGAGGGCGGCCAGCAGGACGCCGGTTCCGATCGTGGCGAGGGTCGCGGCGACGCGGCGTCCGCGACGGGCGAGCGTCAGGGGGAACAGCAGGAGGGGCCAGACCTTGAGCGCGGTCGCGGCGGCGATCACGGGGCCGGCGGCGACGAAGCGACGCTCCAACAGCAGCAGGACGGCCGCCCCGGCGAGCACCGCGGGGACGATGTCGAACCGGAGCAGGGCGAGCCGTCCGGAGAGCGTGACGAGCAGCACCCAGCCGGCGACGCCGATCGGGCCGGTCCGCGCGATGAGGAGCGCGGTGAAGGCGGCGTCGAACAGCGTGACCAGCACGAGGAAGCCCGCCCGGTAGCCCTCGTACCCCTCCGCGCCGAGCCACGACGGCAGCATCAGCAACCAGGCGGCCGGGGTGGGGTACTCGGGAAAGATCGTCGCGAGGCTGCCGCCGATCTGTTTGGCCTTCTCGATCTGGAGAAAGTAGTAGTAGGTGTCGGAGTACTCGCCGGGGCGCAGCACGTACGCCCAGATGGAGAACGCCTTCGCGACGGCCCAGAGCAGCACCATCCCGAGCACGCCCTCGACGGTGACCGTTCGCCTCGACACGCGCCCTATTTCACCACGCCCCGTCGTGCCGGTCTCGCGGACGCCGTGGCCCTGGATGGCGGCGCGGACGCCACCGCGGACG
>CALMAD010000483.1 GCA_937859105.1 uncultured Propionibacteriaceae bacterium | reverse complement strand
GCGACGAACGTCCTGCGGCACAGCCAGGCGTCCACCGCGCGCATCGCGCTCACCGTGGACGCCTCCGGCGCCCGCGTGATCGTCTCCAACGACGGCGCGCGCGAGAACGACCGCCCGGACGCCTCCGGCTCGGGTCTCGCCGGCCTCGCCGAGCGCCTCGCCGACATCGGCGGAACGCTCGATCACCGGCTCGACGGGGACCGCTTCACGCTCACCGCCCAGGTGGACGCCGCCCAGCTCGCCCGCCTGGCGAGCGCGACGGCGTCCGAGGAGACCCTCCAGGCGGTCACGGACGCCGACCCCACCGACGACAGGAGCCCCGCATGATCCGCGTGATCGTCGCCGACGACGAGAATCTCATCCGCGAGGCGCTGGTCTCGCTGTTGCAGCTCACCGCCGACATCGACGTCGTCGCCCAGGCCGCCGACGGGGACGCCGCCCTCGCCCACGCGCGCAAGCTCGCCCCCGACGTCGCGGTGCTCGACCTCCAGATGCCGGGGCGCTCGGGCATCGCCGTCGCCGAGGCGCTCGCGTCCGAACTGCCGGCGTGCCGCTCGATCATCGTGACCAGCCACGGCCTGCCCGGACACCTGAAGAACGCCTTGTCGGCGGGCGTCCGCGGGTTCGTCCCGAAGACGATCTCGGGCGCGCGGCTCGCCGAGGTCATCCGGGACATCCACGCGGGCGGGCGCTACGTCGACCCGCAGCTGGCCGCGGACGCCATCGCCGCCGGCGACTCGCCGCTGACGCCCCGCGAGGCCGACGTGCTGGTCGCGGCCGAGGACGGCGCGCCGATCGAGGAGATCGCGCGGCGGGCGTCCCTGTCGCCGGGCACCGTCCGCAATTACCTGTCCGCCGCCATGGGCAAACTGCACGTCGCGACGCGGCACGAGGCCGTCCGGGTGGCCCGGGCGAAGGGCTGGATCTGAGGGCACGGACACCCGACGAATCCGCCCGGCCTCTGATCCGTGGGTTCGCCAGCCGAGACGCGCCGCCGCGGCGTAAGGTCAGCACCGCAGACCAGTCACGGTGGATTCGAGTCAGGAGACGCGCACAATGAACGTCGCTGTCAAATATGGAGCCCTCGGAGACGCTCCTCTGGTGAGCCCCGACGGCGTCCTCGTCACCGAGGGAGGGCAGGCCAGCGTCGCGCAGCGACTGCTGTCGCTCTACCCGGGCGCCGTGCTCATCGGCGATGAGCGGGCGAGCGGCGACGGGTTCGAGATCGTCACGCTGGCCGACATCGACGCCGACGAGACGCTCGTCATCAACCTCGACGTGCTCGACTCGGTCGGCATCTTCCAGCGCCTCCACCGCAGCGGCGCCGAGCCGAAGATCATGAACTTCCAGTGGATCAACCCGTCCACGTTCCACCATCCCGTGAATTTCGCGGCGATGGGGCTGGCCTACTCGTTCTTCCCCACCTTCTGCTCCGGCGAGCGGACGGCGGCCGAGGTGCGCGAGGTCACCGAGCGCTGGGCGCTCCAGCAGCTCGCGCACCGCGCGAAGGTCGCCTGGGCCGATCTGGGCGTCAACACGGAGCGGCTCGTCGAGCGGGTCGCCACGCCCGAGCCGGTCGTGCTGTACCCGGCGATCTCGATGGACGCCCGCAAGCAGCCGATGGAGTTCCTGCAGATCGTGACGGCCGTCCAGAAGAAGGAGCCGATCAAGGTCACCGCGCGGCTCGCGCAGTCGCAGCTCGCCAGCGGCCCGGCGATCAAGCTCGCGACGCTCCGCTGGACGTCGGTCAGCCCGCTGCGCGCCAAGCGCGAGGACTACTGGACCGAGCTGGCCGGCACGACCGCCTTCCTCGCCACCTCGCTGGAGGAGGCGTACGGCCTGCAGTACGTCGAGGCCCTGCTCGCCGGCGTCGTCGGCATCCTGCCCGACCGCCCGTGGGCGCGGAACCTCGTGCCGCCCCACTACCCCTTCCTCTACACCGACGCCGCCGAGGCCGAGCGGATGCTGCTGGAGGCCGTCCGCGACCCCGATGGCTGCCGCGCGCGCATGGACGCCGCGGCCGGCGGTCCGTTCACCGAGTGGATCCGGACGCATCACGGCCAGCGCGGCTTCGAGGAGGCGTTCAAGGCCAAGGTCGCGGAGTGGTTCGGCGCCTGAGCGCCTCCCTCGCCCCTTGTCGGACGCCGGCGCGCCCCCCGCGCCGGCGTCGGTACGCTCCCCGGCCGCGCTAC
>CALMAD010000482.1 GCA_937859105.1 uncultured Propionibacteriaceae bacterium | reverse complement strand
GGCCTGGTGGCGGAAGTTCGCGTCCGCGGCGCCCCCGAGATCGTGGCCGAGCCGGGGCCGGTGGATCGGGCGGTGGCAAGCGTCCGGGCGGGGTTGCGCGCGGCGTGCGCCGGGCTGGCCCCCGAGCCGCGAGCGCTCGTCCCGGCGTTGGTCGTCGGGGACACGTCGGGCATGGGCGAGGACCTGGTCGACCGGTTCAAGACCACCGGCCTGACGCACCTGACCGCGGTGTCGGGCGCGAACCTGACGCTGCTGCTGGTGTTCCTGCGGGTCGTGGCGGTCGGGGTGGGGGTGCGCGGTCGAGGGCTGACGGCCGTGCTGATCGCCGGGGTCGCGGCGTTCGTCGCGTTGTGCCTGGGCGAGCCGTCGGTCGTCCGGGCGGCGGCGATGGGGCTCGTCGGGCTGGTGGCGGTCGGCCGATCGGGCGGCGGGCGTCAGGGGCTGCGGTACTTGGCGGTGGCAGTGTGGGGCCTCGTGCTGCTCGATCCGTGGATGTCGCGGTCGATCGGGTTCGCCTTGTCGGTGACGGCGTCGGCGGGTTTGCTGTGGTGGGCGGGCCGCTGGACGCGGGTCATGGCTCGCTGGATGCCGGCGTGGTGCGCGGAGGCGGTGGCCGTCCCGCTGGCCGCGCAGGTGGCAACGCAGCCGATCGTGACGGCGATCTCCGGGCAGGTGTCGCTCGCCGGGCTCGTCGCGAACGCGGTCGCCGGCCCGCTGGTCGGGCCCGCGACGGTGTGCGGGTTCCTTGCGGCAGCGCTCTCGATGGTGTGGCTGCCCGCAGCGTCGGCGTGCGCGTGGCTGGCCGGCTGGTGGGCCCAGGCCCTGTGCTGGATCGCGCGGCTCGGGGACGCGTTGCCGGGGGCGTCCCACCCCTGGCCGGCGACGCCGCCGGCGATCGCGGTGGTGACGGTGGCCTGCCTCACGTCGGGGCGGCTGATGCCCTGGATTCTCGGACGCCGCTGGCTCTGCCTGGGCCTGGCGGGCGCGCTCGTCGCGGCGCTGGCCCGGCCCCCGTCGCCGCCCGGGTGGCCGCCGCGCGGGTGGGCGATGGCGTCCTGCGACGTCGGGCAGGGCGACGCGACCGTCTTCGACGCGGGCGGCGGGTCGGCGGTGGTGGTGGACGCCGGGCCCGACCCGAGGCTGCTCGACCGGTGTCTGGCGTCGCTCGGCGTCCGGCGGGTGCCGCTGGCCGTGCTCACCCACCTGCACGCCGACCACGTCACGGGCCTCCCGGCGGTGGCGGCGCGCTCGCCGGGGGTGGTGTTGACGTCGGTCGTCCGGTCGCCCCCCTCCGGCGAGGCGATCGTGCAGCGGGCCGGGGGTTCGCGGCAGGTCGCGGAGGCGGGCCAGGTGTGGACGGCGGGCGGCGTCCGGGTGGAGATCCTGGCGGCGCCGACCGAGGCGCCGAGCGTGTCGGCGGCGTCCGAGGGGGAGTCGTCGGCGGAGAACGACGCCTCGGTGGTGCTGAAGGTGACGGCTTCCGGGGTGACGGCGCTGCTGGCGGGGGACACGGAGGCGACCGGCCAGGACCGGCTGCTCGGGCTGGGGTCGGCGGTGGACGTCGACGTGCTGCTCGTGCCGCACCACGGCAGCGCGCGGCAGTCGCCGGCGTTCCTGGGGCTGACCACCCCGCAGGTGGCGGTCGTGAGCGTGGGAGCCGACAACGACTACGGGCACCCGACCACCCGGACGCTTCGGCTGGTCGGCGGTCTCGGCGCTCAGGTGGTGCGCACCGACGAGCACGGCGCGGTGGCGGTGGCGCGGTGGGCAGACGGACGCCTGTCGGTGACGACCCAGCGGTGACCGGGGGAGGGGAGGCGGCGATGAGGGTCGATTGGCCGGGGTTCCTAGGCTGTCGGCATGAAGCCGGTTTCGAAGCTGAGGAAGACGCTGGCGCCGCAGGCGTCCGGCGGGCCCACGATCCTGGAGATCGATCTCGATCGCGGTGTCCTGTTCGGACCGCCGGACAGTCCGATCGCCGCGCTGAAGGCGCGGAACGCGGCGACCATGAAGGCGCTGCGCGACGGGCTGCGGGCGGGGGCGTCCGACCGGCAGGTGCGGGGGCTGATCGTCCACGTCGGCACGTGCCCCCTGACGTTCGCTCAGGCGGACGAACTGGGCGACCTGATCGAGCAGTTCGGGCGGGCGAAGCCGACGCTGGCGTGGAGCGCCACGTTCGGCGAGTTCGAGGGCGCGCTGGCCGCCTTCCGGCTCGCGACAAGGGCGAACACGGTGTGGCTGCAGCCGTCCGGGATGCTGGGCATCACGGGGGCGCACCTCGGGGTCGTCCTGCTGCGGGGCGGGCTGGAAAAGCTAGGGGTCGAACCCGAGTTCTCGCAGCGGCACGAGTACAAGACGGCCGCCGACCGCTTCGCCGCGCGCGAGGTGACCGGGCCCCACCGCGCGATGATGCGTCGGCTCGGGCAGTCGATCGTGGACGAGTCCGTCGCGACGATCGCGCGCCGCCGCCGGCTGGACCCGGTGGCGGTCTGGGACGCCGTCAACGCGGCCCCGCTCGCGGCAGGCGATGCGCTGGCGCGCGGGCTGGTCGACCGGCTCGGCTACCGCGACGAGGTGTACGACTGGGCGCGCCGGGAATGGGGCGTGCCGCCGCGGCCGTCCGTCGACAACCGGCGGAACGCGGACGCCTCGCTGGCCTTCGTCCACCGGCACCACACCAGCCCCGCGAAGGAGCTGATGGGGTCCCTCGCCGAGCGCTCGAAGCCGGGCGTCGCGATCGTGCCGGTGACGGGAGCGATCGTGCTCGGGCGCGGGCGTCCGGGGGCGCCGGGCGGGCGGCAGGCGGCGTCCGACGTGGTGGGCGAGCATCTGCGCGCGGCGGGCCGCGACCCGAAGATCAAGGCGGTCGTGCTGCGGGTCGACAGCCCGGGCGGATCGTACGTCGCGTCCGACACGATCCGGCGGGAGGTGCTGCGCCTGCGCGAGCTGGGCAAGCCGGTCGTCGCGTCGATGGGCGACCTCGCGGCGTCGGGCGGCTACTTCGTCGCGATGCCGGCCGACGAGATCGTCGCGAACCCGTCGACGCTCACCGGGTCGATCGGTGTGCTCGCCGGCAAGTTCGTGACGCGAGGGCTGTTCGGCAAGCTGGGCATCGTCCGGGAGGGCATCGACATCGGCGCGCGCTCGGGCATGCTGTCGGACGAGCGGGGGTTCACCGACGAGGAATGGGAGACCCTGAACCGCTGGCTCGACCTCGTCTACGCGGACTTCACGGCCAAGGCCGCCCACGACCGCGGCCTCGACGTCCCCGAGCTGGAGCCGAACGCGCGCGGCCGCGTCTGGACCGGGTCGGACGCCTGCGACCGGCACCTCGTCGACCGCCTCGGCGGCCTGGACGCCGCGATCGAGCGGGCCTGCGAGCGCGCCGGGCTGCGGCGAGGGGAGGCGGCCGTGCGGTCGATGCCGGCGATCCCCGCGCTGGAACGCTTGCGCTCGGCCGAGTCGACCGAGTCGGTGTCGGCGAGCGCGTCCGGCGTCCTCGCCGGGATGGAGGGGTTGGCGCGCGCGATCGGGCTGGCCGGCATCGTGCCCGGCCTGGGCGCGTCGGGGGCGGACGCCGTCGGCCTCGCGGGTGCGACCGGCCCGGACGACCTCGTGGCGGCCCTGGCGCACCGGCTCGGGTTCGAGGCGCCCGGCGTGCTGTCGCTGCCGTTCCGCGTGGACGTGCGCTGACGGGCGCTCCCAGGACGGAACTGTCGGCGGCGTCTGCCATGCTGGGGGCGTGGAGAGCCAAGGGGTGTTCGGGCGGGTCGTGCTGGTCAGTGGGCCCGAATCGCTGCTGGCCGAGCGGGCCGTCGAGTCGCTGGTGCGGCGGGCGCGCGACGAGCGGCCGGATGCGTCGGTCACCAAGGTCGAGGCCGCGACGCTCGACGCCGGCCGACTGGCCGAGGTGACGGGCGCGTCGCTGTTCGCGGAGGCGTCCATCGTGGTCGTGACCGAGTTGGCCGACCTGCCGCAGGATCTGTTCGACCAGGTCGCCGCGCTCGCGCAGCAACCGGGCGACGATCTGGCCCTCGTGCTGCTGCATCAGGGCGGCAACAAGGGGCGCGGGCTGCTCGACCGCCTGAAGAAGGCGCGGGTCGAGGTCGTCGACTGCCCGGCGATCAAGGCGTACGAGCTGCCCCAGTTCGCCGTCAACGAGGCCCGGCGCTCGGGCGCGCGGCTCGATCAGCAGACCGCGGTGACGCTCGTGGAGGCGCTCGGCAGCGACGTGCGCGGCGTGGCCGCGGCGGTGCGGCAGTTGCTCGACGACTCCGACGACGCGACCATCACCGACGCGGCCGTGCGGCGCTACTTCGCCGGGCGGGCCGACGTGACCAGCTTCACGGTGGCCGACTCGGTGCTCGGCGGGCATCGAGACGAGGCGCTCGGGCAGCTCCGCTGGGCCCTCGAGAGCGGGGTCGCGCCGGTGCTGGTGACGAGCGCGATGGCGTCCGGGCTGCGCAATCTGGGCAAGTATCTGGATGCGCGCGACGCCCGCGTTCGCGACGCCGACATCGCGCGGCAGATCGGCGTCCCGCCGTGGAAGATGCGCGATCTCTCGCGCCAAGCCCGCGATTGGACGCCGCGCGGCGTCGCCGCGGCGCTCCAGCGGGTCGCCGCGACGGACGCCGACGTCAAGGGCGCGGCGGGCGACCCCGAGTTCTCGCTGGAGCGGATGGTGATCGACGTCGCCGGTCAGCGCGGACGCCGTCCCGACGGGGCGCTGGGCTGAGGCATCGGCTGCGGGCTGCCGAGGAAGGCGTGTCGCCGAGGGCGGACGGCCGGGCCCCGACGGCCGGGACGTGCCGGGTCGATCGGTGAGCCCGGCGGGTCAGGATGTGACCCGATCGGCAGCGAGGGCGTCCGCATCGCGATGGGGTGAGAGGTCCCTGAGGACAACCCTCAACCTCCAGGCACGAACGTGCAGCTGCGTGTCGCGTCCGTTCAGCAACGAGATTATGGCTCTGACATGGGGTGTTGCCGTCCCCAATTGAGGGGACATGGGGATCCTCACCCTTTCGTTCACACCGCGTCCCCAACTTTGCGACAAGGTGACGCCAAAAGCCGTGCTCAGACCGTAATATTCCCGCCGAGAAGCCGGACACCTGTTTCTACAAGGTGGTCAGGCGACCCAGGACTCGCAAAGGGGATTCGTGCAGACGACGACGCAGGCCAGCTGTCGCCTATGGGCGATGCTGATGGCGTTGCTGTTCGCGCTGCCCCTGAACCTGCTCGCCGCGCCGGCGGCCGAGGCCATCACGATCGACCCGATGACCAGCCCGAAGTGGACCAACGAGGTCAACGGCGACTTCATCCAGGTCGGCAACGGGGTGCTCGCGTGCGCCCCCAACAGCTTGGGTCCTCGTATTGCTTGAACCTCCACAGCGGCTCGATCGCCTACTATTCGGATGGACAGCCCTACTACGTCAACGACTACGTGCGGATGGCTTACAACGCCCCCTCCGGGTCGAACTGGATCAACGGGTCGTCGGCCACCGTGACCGTGCCGGCCGGCGCGAAGGTGGTCTACGCGAAGCTCTTTTGGGCGGGGAACACCGGGGAGACGATCCGGACGGGCTCCACGACCACCACGCAGGCCGGATGCTCGGCCGCGTCGAGCGCCGTCTACTCCGCGCCTGCCTCGGGGCTCGCGATGAACACGGTGCAGCTCAGGGTCAACGGGGTCACGACCTCCGTCACCGGCGCCGTCACCCGGGAAACCGCGGCGCAGATCTCGACCGCGTCGCAGCCCCTCTACTACTCCGCGGACGCCGTCGTGACGAGCGCGTTCGCCACCCTGCCCACCGGGAGCGCGCAGACGATCTCGGTCGGCAACGTGTACGCCCCGCAGGGCTCGGGCTGCTTCGGCGGCTGGGCCCTCGACGTTGTGTACGACTTCGGCGCCTACGTTCCCGGCAACGACCTCTCCCGGCGGCGGGCCGTTTACCAGTTCGACGGGCACGTGCGCCAGTTCTCCGGCGACCCCGCGCAGACGGTCACCCTCGCCGGGCTGAACCCGCAGGGCACCGGCGCGCGCGCCGGCTTCGTGGCCTACGAGGGCGACCGCAATATCACCGGGGACACCGTTCAGTACAGCGACCCGACCACGCGGAGAAGCGAACTCACGAATGCCTGGGGAGGAACGGGCAACATGTGGGGCGGGTACGCCGACGGCAGCGTTCCCTTCACCAACTACACAGAGGCACGTTCGTCAACGGGAGCGTCGACGCCTACTCGGCCACCCTGGACGGGCTCGTCACCGGCGACACCTCCATGACGCTCTCGCTGTCGACCTCGCAGGACTCCTACCTCATGCAGAACGTGATCGTCTCGGTGCCGATCGCGGACGTCACGATCTACAAGCTGGCCGGCAACGGCGACCCATTCCAGGTGCTGCTACCCGGTCAAACCCCCACGTTCTTGATCACAATTTATAACTCCGGTGGCGGCGCCCCGTCACCAACGCCAGCGTGACGGACGTCCTGGTGCCCGGCTGCTCGCGGGCCGCCGGCACGATCCCGATCGGCGGAAGCGTCACGTATACGTGTTCCGGCTCGTCCACCACGAGTCCCTTCACGAACACCGCGGCGGTCACGGCCCTCAGCGCCGGCGTCCAATTGCAGAACTCGAACTCGACCGACGTGCAGATCGCGACCATCGCCAACAGGAAGGTGCCCAAGGCGGTGGACGTACCGTACGGGACGCCGGGCACCTACGTCTTCACGGTGACCAACACCGGCACCGCGGAACTGCGAAACGTCACCGTCAGCGACCCGAGCTACCCCACGCGCGCGCGCACGTTCGAGACGCTCGCCGCGGGCGTGGTGCAGACCTGGGAGTGCCAGACGGCGAACCTGACGTCGCAGACGACGAACTCGGCGTCCGTGACCGCGCAGGCCGGCTCGGAGAACCAGACGCCGCTCACCGTCACCAGCTCGACGACCGCTCCCGCCGTGATCCAGGTGTCGAACATCGCGCTGACGAAGACGTCCAACGTGTCGATCGTGCGGCCGGGGGAGAACGCGACGTTCACGTTCAACGTCCGCAACACCGGCGAGACGACGCTCAACCCCGTCGTCGTGAACGACCCGAACTTCCCGGCGTGCAATCGCACGCTGGGCTCGCTGGCGTCGGGGGCGTCCACGAGCTACACGTGCACCGTCACGATCGCGAACGGCATCACGAACACGGCGACCGCCACCGGGACGCCGCCGAGCGGCACGAACGTGACGTCGACGGCGAGCGTCCGGGTGGACACGAAGTCGATGACGCTCGACAAGTCCGCCGCGACCACCGACGTGAACGGCAACGGCATTCTGGACGCCGGCGACCGCGTCCAGTACTCGTTCAGCATCACCAACACCGGGACGGTCGCCCTGTCGAGCCTGGCGCTCACCGACCCGATGCTCTCCGGGGTGATGTGCGCGGCCACGACCCTGGCGGTCGGGGCGTCCACGACCTGCACCGCAGCCGCCTACACGGTGACGGCGGCCGACGTGCAGGCCGGCACGCTCCGCAACACCGCGACCGCCCGGGCGGAGGCGCCCAACGGGACGGCCAGCACGGACGACGACGTCACCGCCACCGACACCGAGACGCTGACGCCCGTGCAGCAGCCGAACATCACCCTGGCGAAGGCGGCCAGCCCCGCGACGGTCGACACGGTCGGGCAACTCGTCACCCACACGTTCACCGCGAGGAACACGGGCAACGTGACCCTGACGAACGTCCGGGTGGCCGATCCCCTGGGCGGGCTGTCGGCGGTGACCTGTGACCCGGCGCAGGGCTCGTCGCTGGCGCCGAACGCGACCATGACCTGCACGGCGACCCGCGCCACCACCCAGGCCGACATCACGAACGGGTCGGTCGCGAACACGGCGACCCTCACCGCGGTCGAGCCGAAGGGCACCACGCTGACGCGGACGGCGTCCGCCACCGTCACCGCGACGCAGCGCCCCGCGCTGACGTTCGCGAAGACGGCGAGCCCCACCACGTTCTCGGCCGCGGGGCAGACCGTCAACTACACGCTCGCGACCCGGAACGCGGGCAACGTGCCCTTGACGGGCGTGACGATCCGCGACAGCAAGTTCTCGACGCTCTCGTGCACGCCCGGCCAGCCGGCCACGATCAACCCGGGCGAGACGCTGAGCTACACCGCGTCCTACACGACCACGCAGGCCGACGTCGACGGCGGCGCCATCCTCAACACGGCCACGACCAGCGGCAACGGTCCGCGCGGTCAGCTGGTGACCGGCACCGACGACGAGACGATCACGCCGGTCGCGGAGCCCGCGATCGCTCTCGCCAAGAGCCCCTCGCGGACCTCGGTGACCGCGGTCGGCCAGACCATCACCTACACGCTCACCGCCACGAACTCGGGCAATCAGACCCTCAGCAACGTCCGCATCAGCGACCCCATGGCCGGGCTGTCGGACCTGGCGTGCACCCCGGCCCAGGGCGCCTCGCTGATCCCCGGCGGACGCCTCACCTGCACGGCGACCTACCAGACGACCCAGGCCGACCTCAACCGGGGCTCGATCGGCAACACGGCGTCCGTCACCGCGACGTCCCCCCAGGGGACGGCGGTCACCAACATGGCCACCGCCACCGTCACCGCGACCCAGACCCCCGTCGTCACGCTGGCGAAGACCGTCAACCCGACGACGGCCACGGCCGCCGGGTCGACGTCGACCTACACCTTCGTCGTCGCCAACCGGGGCAACGTGACGCTCGCCAACGTCGGCGTCACCGACCCGATCGCCGGCCTGTCGGCCATCTCCCGCACGCCGGTCGCCGCGGGCGGCAGCCTCGACCCGGGGGAGTCCACGACCTGCACCGCCACCCGGACGCTCACCCAGGCCGACGTCGACGCCGGCGTCGTCAACAACAGCACCGGTCCGAACGGCCAGGCGCTGCCGCAGCAGACCGCGACGGCGACCGTCGGCGTGACGCAGACGCCCGCCATCGCCGTGACGAAGGTCGCCGACCAGTCGGTGTACAGCCAGGACGGGCAGGTCATCAACTACACGGTCACCGTCGACAACACCGGCAACGTCGGGCTCGACAACGTGCAGGTGGACGACCCGATGCTCGCCGGCGCCCTCACCTGCACCCCGGCGATCGGCAGCCGGCTCGAAGCCGGGGCGCGCATGACGTGCACCGGTGCGCACCGGGTCACGCAGGGCGACGTGGACGCCGTGAGCCTCGTCAACACCGTCAGCGTCACCGGGACGCCGCCCGCCGGCGCCGCGCCGACGGCGTCCACGGACCTGACGATCCCGTCGTCGCATCAGCCGGGGCTCACGCTGGAGAAGCGGTCGGGTGCGCACACGTACTCGCGCGTGGGGGAGACGATCGCGTTCGAGTTCGTCGCGACCAACACCGGCAACGTGACGCTGATCGGCCTGGCGCTCACGGACGCCCTCGCCGGCGTCAGCGCGCCGATCTGCCCGGAGACGACGCTCGCGCCGGGGGCGTCCGTGACGTGCACGACGAGCTACGTCGTCACGCAGGCCGACTTGGACGCCGGCGTCCTCGACAACGCCGCCACGGCGACCGCCACCGACCCGGACGGCCGGGCGGCGTCCGCCGACGGGACGACGTCGCTGACCGCCCTCACGAACCCCAGCCTGTCCCTCGACAAGACCGCGCTCACGCCGACGGTCTCGCGGGCCGGGGAACTCACCCGCTACCAGTTCGTGGTGACGAACGACGGCAACGTGTCGGTGTCGAACGTCCAGCTGGCCGACAGCCTGGAGGGCATATCGGCGTTCGACTGCGCGCCCGCACTCGGCGGGACGCTCGCGCCCGGCGCGACGATGACGTGCACGGCCGAGCGGGCGGCCCGACAGTACGGGATCGACAACGGCCACATCGACAACACGGCGACCGTGACGGGCACCGACCCGGCCGGCAACGCCGTTGCGCCGGCCAGCGACAGCGCCCGCATCACCGTCGAGCAGAACCCGGCGATGACGCTCACCAAGACGCCGTCGGTGAGCACGTTCGACGCCGTCGGCGACCAGATCACGTACACGATCGTCGCGACGAACATCGGCAACGTGACGCTCGGCAACGTGTTCGCGTCCGGCCCACTGCCCGGCATGACGAACTGGACGTGCGACCGCTCCGGGCCGATCTCGCTCGCGCCCGGCGAGGCCAAGACGTGCACCGGCACGAAGACCGCCACGCAGGCCGACCTGGACGCCGGCTCGATCATGAACACGGCCCGGGTGACCAGCCAGCGTCCGGACGGCTCGGCCATGCCGGTCGTGACGGCCCCCGCCGTCGTCTTGGCGGAGGTGACGACCGGCCTGACGCTTTCCAAGACCGCCGACCGCACGCGCGTCGCCGCGGCAGGCGACACGATCACCTACACCTTCGACGCCCACAACACGGGCACGGTGACGATCAACGACGTCCGGATCACCGACCCGCTGGCCGGGCTCTCCGAGCTCACCTGCAGCCCGCAGCTCGGCGGCTCGGTCGCCCCCGGCGCCGCGATGCACTGCACGGCGACCAAGACCGTCACGCCCGCCGAGATGGAGCCCCGACGATCGACAACCACGCGACGGTCACCGCGACCGGGGCCAACGGCGCGGCCCTGTCCGCGGAGGCCTCCGCGACCGTGATCCCGGTGCACCAGCCCAAGCTGACGGTGACGAAGACGGCGTCGGCGGCGTCCGTCTCGGCGGTCGGCGACCCCCTGACCTACACGATCGTCGTCGCGAACACGGGCAACGCCCTGGTCAACGACGTGTCGGTCGCCGACTCGCTGCCGGGGCTCTCCGCCCTCAGCTGCGACCGTCAGGCGCCCGTGACGCTCGACGTCGGCCAGTCGATGACGTGCACGGCCACCTATTCCACGACGCAGGCCGACCTGGACGCCGGCTCGGTCGTGAACACCGCGACGCCCGCCGGCACCGATCCGAACGGTGACCCGGTCACGCTCGAGCCCGGCTCGGCGACGGTGCCGGCCGAGGCGAGCCCTCAGCTCACGCTCGACAAGACGTCCCCGACGGCGCTGGTCGCGGCGGTCGGCCAGCAGGTCCGCTTCGACTTCGCCGTCCGGAACACCGGCAACGTGACGGTCGGCAACATCGCCGTCGACGACCCGGTCGCGGGCCTCGGCGCGATCACGTGCGACGCGGCGTCCCCGATCCCGTTGGCGCCCGGCGCGGCCGTCCATTGCTGGGCCGACTACACGGTCTCCCAGGACGACATGAACGCCCACCGTGTCGTCAACACCGCGACCGTCGGGGGCACCCAGCCCAACGGGACGGCCCTCACACCCGCGCAGCAGGGGCGCGACGAACTGACGATCCCGACGGACAGCCGGGCCGAACTGACGCTGACGAAGACGGGCGACAAGACCCAGGTGTCGAACATCGGCGAGGTGATCGGCTACACGCTCGTCGTCCGGAACAGCGGCAACGAGACCGTCACCCAGGTCAGCCCGACGGACGCCAAGCCCGGCGTCACGATCACGAGCTGTGACCGGACGCTGCCCGCCGCGTTGCAGCCCGGCGACGTCCTGACCTGCCAGGCGAGCTACACGGCCACCACGGCCGACTTCGACGCGGGCGCGATCACGAACACGGCCTCGGTGGACGGGGCGACGGCGCTCGGGCAGCGGGTGCCGGCGTCCGCCTCGTTCACGGTGACGACCGATCAGTCCCCGCAGGTGTCGCTGGTGAAGCAGGCCGACCGGACGACCGTCTCGCGGGTCGGCGACACCATCACCTACACGGTCGTCGCCACGGACACCGGCAACGTGTCGGTCACGGACTTCAACATCCTCGACACGCTGCCGGGGCTGACCCAGCTCGGCTGCACCCGCACGATGCCCACCACGCTGGCCGTCGGGGAGACCGTGACGTGCACCGGCTCGTAGGCCGACCTGGACGCCGGCACGATCATGAACACCGCGTCCGTCGCCGGCGACCCGGCCGGGCCGGAGCCGCTGCCCGCGACGACGGCGTCCGAGGTGGTGCAAGCGCAGCAGTCGTCCGGGATCGACCTGGTGAAGACCGCCGACGTCACGACCGTGGACGCCGTCGGCGACCCGATCAACTACACGCTCAGCATCACGAACACCGGCAACACGACGCTCACGAACGTCTGGCCCGACGACCCGATGCCCGGCATCGTCCCGAACGGCTGCACCCCGGCGCCGGGCTCGGCGCTCGCGCCGGGAGAGACCATGACGTGCACCGCGACCTACCTGACGACGCACGCCGACCTGGAGGCCGGGGCCGTCCGCAACACCGCGGCCGTCCGCGCCGACTCACCGACCGGCCTCGTCACCGACACGGACGCCGCGAACGTCACCGCGATCTACGCGCCCGCGATCTCCCTGACGAAGTCGGTGAGCGCGCCCACGAACTGGGTGGCCGGGGCCACGCTCGAGTACTCGTTCACCGTGACCAACGTCGGCACGATGACGGCGACGGCCGTCGCCGTGGCCGACCCGCTGCCCGGCATGACGACGCCGACCTGCCAGGCGACCACGCTCGAGCCGGGGGAGTCGACGACCTGCACGGCGTCCTACGTCACGACGCAGGCCGACGTCGACCGCGGCCGCGTCGACAACACGGCAACCGCGACGGCGTCCGAGATGACCGGGCAGCCGTACCGGCCCGTGTCGGCGTCCGCCGCGACGACGACGACGCTGCAGGGCTCGATGACGCTCGACAAGACCGTCGCCGAGAACAGCTACGCCGCGGTCGGTGACGTGCTGCACTACACGTTCGTCGTCCGGAACACGGGCCCGGTCTCGCTGTCGGGCCTGGCGGTGAGCGACCCGCTGCCGGGCATGTCGGCGGTGAGCTGCCCCGACGGCGGGGGGCTGCTTCCCGGCGCGACGATGACCTGCACGGCCAGCTACACGGTCACCCAGGCCGACCTGGACGCCGGCTCGGTCGCCAACCAGGCGACCGCGCGGGCGGTGGACGCCCACGGCAACCGCGTTCCGGACGCGACCGATGGTGCGGTGGCCGCGGCCGCGCAGGCGCCCGCGCTCGCGCTGACGAAGACGCCGAACGTCGCGTCGGTGGACGGCGTGGGTGAGCGGGTCGGCTACACGTTCGTCATCACGAACACCGGCAACGTGACCGTGACGGACGCGCGGATCACGGACGCCGTCGCCGGCGTCACGCTGACCGGCTGCACGGCGGCGTCCATCGCGCCGAACGAGACGTTCTCGTGCACCGGCACGTACACGGTCACGCAGGCCGACATGGACGCCGGGACGATCCGCAACGCGGCGACGGCGTCCGCGGGGTCTCCGGCCGGGCCGGTGACGTCGCCGGAGGCGTCCAGCAGCGTGGGCGTCGAGGCCAACCCGGCGATCACGCTCGACAAGACCGCGAGCACCGCGACCGTGGCGAACCCGGGCGACGAGGTGACCTACACCTTCGTCGCGCGCAACACCGGCAACGTGACTCTCAGCGGCGTGACCGTCGTCGACCCGAAGGCGGGCCTGTCCGCGCTCGACTGCGCGCAGCCGGCGGTCCTGGCGCCGGGGGCGTCCCTGACGTGCACGGCGCGGTACACGGTTCCGCAGGCGGGGTTCGACACCGGGACCATCGCGAACGCGGCCACGGTGAGCGCTGAGGCGCCGGGCGGGGACCCGGCGTCCCCCGCCGACGACGTGACCGCCCGCGCCACCGTGACGCTCGACACCAGCCCGCGCGGGTCCCAGACGCTCAGCAAGACGGTCAGCCCGACGGTGGTCCAGAAGGCCGGCGACCCCGTCACGTACACGTTCGTCATGGCGAACACCGGCAACGTGACGCTGCACGACATCACGCTCGAGGACCGGTTGGCCGGCCTGTCGCCCTACCAGTGCGACGCCGACACGATCGCGCCGGGGGCGTCCACGACGTGCACCTCGACGTACGCGGCCCAGCAGGCCGACATCGACCGCGGCTCGTTCACGAACACGGCGACGGTCGTGGCGACGACGCCGGCAGGCGTCCGGACGGCTCCGGCCACCGCCAGCGCCACCGTCACCGCCCCGTGGAGCCCCAGAGCTCGACCTCAAGAAGACCGCCGACCACCAGGGCGTGACCCAACTCGGCGAGCAGGTCAAGTACACCTTCATCGGGACGAACCTGGGCAACGTCACCGCGAACGTCGTGACGGTCACCGACCCGAAGCCCGGCCTCAGCCCGCTCGACTGCTCACCCAGCCTGCCCGCCGTGCTGGCGCCGGGGGCGAACAGCATCTGCTCCGCGACGTACACCTTCCAGCAGTCCGATCTGGACGCCGGTTCGATCGCCAACACCGCGACGATCACCGGTCAGGACCCGGCCGGGAACCCGATTGCGCCGGCGTCCGCGAGCGAGGTCGTGTCGGTGTCGGCGAACAACCAGCTCGTCTTGGAGAAGAACGCCGACACGACGACCGTCGCGAAGGCGGCGACCCGATCCACTACGTGCTGAAGGCCACCAACCGCGGCAACCAGACCCTCACCGACGTGAGGATCTCCGATCCACTGGCTGAGGGGGCGGGGGCCGCACTGAATTGCACGCCGACGAACGGCGCCCCGCTGGAGCCCGGCCAGGCGATGGTGTGCCAGTTCGACTACCAGGCCACCCAGGCGAACGTGGACGCCGGCTTCGTGACCAACACCGCGTCGGCGTCCGGGTTGCCGCCCGGGACGACCGAACGCGCGGCCGCCGACGACGCCACGGCGACCGTGGTGATGCCGGTCGACCCGTCGGTGACGCTCACCAAGGAGATCGATGGGCCGACGACGGTCTCGGGCCCGGGGACGTCTGGTACCGCTTCACGATGACGAACACCGGCAACGTGACCGCCCACGCACCCACGATCACGGACGGGATGACGAGCCCGATCGTCTGCCAGGCCGGGCGGCCGGCGTCCGTTCCGACGGCAGCGGCGCTGCCGGCGACGCTGGCTCCGGAGGCGTCCGCGACGTGCTGGGCGGCGTACGAGGTCACGCAGGGCGACATCGACCGTGGCGTCCCCCTGGTGAACCGGGCGACGCTGAGCGCCACCTACACCGAGCAGAACCCGGTGGACCCGACGAACCCGGGGCAGGTGGCCATGGCCGCGGTGAACGCCGAGGGCACGCTGGGCGTGACCAGGACGCCCGGGCTCACGTTCGACAAGGCCGTCGATCCCACCTCGGTCTCCGCGCCCGGTGAGGCGAGGTACACGTTCGTCCTGCGCAACAGCGGCAACACGATGAACGCGGTGACCCTCACATACCGGCTCCCGGGGCTCTCCGCTCTTGACTGCGGGGACGCCGCGACGGCGCCCGCGGCGACGCTGCGGCCGGGGGACACGGCGACGTGCACCGCGACCTACCAGGTCACGCAGGACGACATCGACGCGGGCTCGGTCCTCAACACCGCCACCGTGACGGCCGACCCGGAGGGCGGCCCCGACGGCGACACGATCACGTTGAGCCGGAGCGCCACCGTCACGGCCGAACGACAGGCCGCCCTGACGCTGGACAAGACGAGCCCCACGAGCCAGATCACGGAGGTCGGCCAGGAGGTCCCGTACGCGTTCGTCATCACGAACACCGGCAACGTGACCCTGAGCGACGTCACGCTGGCCGACGCGCTCCCGGGCCTGCCGGCACCCACGTGCGACGGGGAGGGCGACCTCGCGGTAGGCGGCGTCCGGACGTGCACCGCGACGTACACCGTGACCCAGGACGACCTCGACGCCGGATCGCTCGTGAACACCGCGACCGCGCGGGCCGGGGGCCCGGACGGCATGCCCGTCACCGCCGACACCGACTCGGTCGCGATCAGCGCGATCGCGCCCGCCGACGCCACCTTCGGCAAGCGCGCCGCCGTGGCGGACAGCAACGGCAACGGCCTGGCAGACCCGGGGGAGACGATCCAGTACACGCTCACGGTCGAGAACACAGGCTCCCGGACGCTCACGGGCGTCCGGGTGACCGACTCGCTGCCGGGCCTCACCGCCGTCAACTGCCCCGGCGGGCAGCCGGCGCGCATCGCGCCAGGGGACGTCCTGACCTGCACGGCGTCCTACCGGGTGACGACCGCCGACCAGCAGAACGGGCTCGTCACGAACCTGGCGACGATGCAGTCCGACCAACTGGACGCCCGGACGGCCAGCGCCATCACCGCGATCGCCGCGGCCCCGGCGCAGCCGACCCCCACCCCGACCCCCGGGCCGACCCCCCGACCGCGGCCGCCCATCCTGCCCCAGACCGGAGCGGGGGATCCCACGATCCCGCTCACGATCGCGGCGATCGCGCTCCTCGCGGGCCTGGTCGTCCTGTTCGCCCGCCGCAGGCGGAACGCTGAAGATGAAGGAGATTGATGAACACGAAACGGCTGATCGCATCCCTCGGCGTCACCGGGCTCGCGCTGAGCCTGGGAGCCTGTTCGGGCTCACCCGCCCCGACCCAGCCGACGGCCACACCGACGGCGGCGTCCACGGTGAAATCGACGCCGCTGCCGACGGTCCCGAACCTGGGGAAGACGGTCCAGGGCGTCGTGAAGGACGTCCAGATCACCGAGTGCCCGATCACCAAGGGTGAGGTCACCGCCAAGGGCAAGGCGAAGAACAGCGCCAAGGAGGCCCGTGACCTCTCCGTCATCGTGATCTGGCTGAAGAACAACTCCGGCGACCCGCTGGGGTCGGGCATCGCGGTGCTGAAGGGCGTCCCCGCCGGCAAGACCGTCGACTGGAGCGTCAAGGCGAAGGTCGTCGACCAGGCAGACCGCTGCGTCCTGAACGCGCAGGCCGGGCAGCTGCAGGCGTCCGCGAGCCCCTCGCCGACGCGCACGAAGTAGCCGTCCGGACGCCGCCCCCGCGGGAGCATCGCTCCCGCGGGGTTCTGGCGTGCGCCTGCGCCGGGGCCCCGCGGATTTGGGCGGCCCCCGGGCGGATGCTAGAGTGAGCAATCGCGCCCGCAGTGGGCGCGTACCCGTTTCCACCTCAAACACGAAGGCTTGCCCGTGGCGAACATCAAGTCCCAGAAGAAGCGGATTCTCACCAACGAGAAGGCGCGGCAGCGCAACAAGGCCGTGAAGTCCGCTCTGCGCACCCACGTGCGTAAGTTCCGGGAGGCGGCTGCGGCCGGCGACGTCGACAAGGCTCAGGAGCTGTCCCGCGTCGCATGCCGTGCCCTCGACAAGGCGGCCAGCAAGGGCGTCATCCACAAGAACCAGGCCGCGAACCGCAAGTCTGCGATCGCGACCCGGGCTGCCGCTCTCTGACCGACCGCAACGTCGTCTCGCCCGCCCGGGTCGAGGCGACGTTTAGTTGTGCCCGGACCCGGGCGTGAGACGATGGGCGTCCCTCACCGAGGGCACGTCCCCGCAGCGGCGGAAGAGAGTGAATGAGCGCACCCAGGCCCGGCAGCACGCCCCCGCAGAGCATCCGGAACTTCTGCATCATCGCCCATATCGACCATGGCAAGTCGACGTTGGCCGATCGCATGCTGCAGCTCACCGGGGTCGTCGACGAGCGCATGATGCGCGCCCAATACCTCGACCGGATGGATATCGAGCGCGAGCGCGGCATCACGATCAAGAGCCAGGCGGTGCGCATGCCGTGGCAGGTGAACAGCTCCGACTATGTGCTCAACATGATCGATACGCCCGGGCACGTCGACTTCACGTACGAGGTGTCGCGGTCTCTCGAGGCGTGCGAGGGCGCGATCTTGCTCGTGGACGCCGCGCAGGGCATCGAGGCCCAGACGCTGGCGAACCTCTACCTGGCGATGGCCGCCGACCTGCAGATCATCCCGGTGCTCAACAAGATCGACCTGCCGAGCGCCCAGCCCGAGAAGTACGCCGCCGAACTCGCCGGCCTCGTGGGCTGCGAACCCGAGGACGTGTTTCGCGTGTCGGCCAAGACAGGCGAGGGCGTCCGGGAACTGCTGGACGAGATCGTGCGGGCCGTCCAGCCGCCCACCGGGGTGAAGGACGCCGCCGCCCGCGCTCTCATCTTCGACTCCGTCTACGACGTCTACCGCGGCGTCGTGACGTACGTGCGCGTCGTCGACGGGGAACTGTCGCACCGCGAGCGCATCCTCATGATGTCGACCAAGGCGACCCATGAGGTGCTCGAGGTCGGCGTCATCAGCCCCGAGCCGACGCGCACGGACGCCCTCGGCGTCGGCGAGGTCGGCTACCTGATCACCGGGGTGAAAGACGTCCGGCAGTCGCGCGTCGGCGACACCGTGACGTCGGCGTCCAAGCCGGCCGACGAGGCCCTCAGCGGCTATCAGCACCCCAAGCCGATGGTGTACGCCGGCATCTACCCGATCGACGGGGCCGACTTCCCCGAGCTGCGGGGGGCGCTGGAGAAGCTGCAGTTGAACGACGCGGCGCTGACGTACGAGCCGGAGACGTCCGGGGCGCTGGGGTTCGGGTTCCGCGTGGGCTTCCTCGGGCTGCTGCACATGGAGATCGTCCGGGAGCGGCTGGAGCGCGAGTTCAACCTCGACCTCATCTCCACGGCGCCGAACGTCGTGTACCGCGTCGTCATGGAGGACGGGACGGAGCACGTCGTGACCAATCCGTCCGAGTACCCCGAGGGCAAGGTCGCCGAGGTGTACGAGCCGGTCGTGAAAGCGACCGTCCTGACGCCGTCGGACTACATCGGCACCGTGCTCGAACTCTGTCAGGCGCGGCGAGGCGTCCAGACGGGCATGGACTACCTGTCGGAGGACCGCGTCGAGATCCGGTACACGTTGCCGCTCGCCGAGATCGTGTTCGACTTCTTCGACGCCCTGAAATCGCGCACCAAGGGCTACGCGTCGCTCGACTACGAAGAGTCGGGGGAGCAGTCGGCGAACCTGGTGAAGGTCGACATCCTGCTGCACGGCGACCCCGTGGACGCCTTCAGCGCGATCGTCCACACCGACGCCGCCTACAGCTACGGCCTGGCCATGGCGAAGAAGCTCAAGGAACTGATCCCGCGTCAGCAGTTCGAGGTGCCCATCCAGGCCGCGATCGGAGCGCGCGTCATCGCGCGCGAGACCGTCCGGGCCATGCGCAAAGACGTGCTGGCCAAGTGCTACGGCGGTGACATCACCCGCAAGCGGAAGCTGCTGGAGAAGCAGAAGGAGGGCAAGAAGCGCATGAAGATGGTCGGGCGCGTCGAAGTCCCCCAGGAGGCGTTCGTCGCCGCGCTCTCCACGGGGGAGTCGCGGGAGAAGAAGTAGGACGCCGCGGCCGGCGGCGTCCCTAGCCCGGCAGGCCGTCGAGGACGGCCTTCGTGCCTGACAGCCCCAGCCGGGTGGCGCCCGCGTCGATCATGGCCAGGGCGGTTTCGGCGTCCCTGATGCCGCCGGACGCCTTCACGCCCAGCCGCCCGCCTTCGCCAGCCCCAGGTTGATGACCATGTCGACCTC
>CALMAD010000481.1 GCA_937859105.1 uncultured Propionibacteriaceae bacterium | reverse complement strand
CCAGATGACACAGATGCCCCAGGCGCCGACACCGCCGGCGCGACGCTCCACTGCACCGGCGTCTCACCCTGCGCGGCCGAGGGCCGGGTGCGGATCGTGCGCGATCCCCGATTGGCCCGCCTTGAGCCCGGGGACATCCTCGTCTGCGCCGGCACCGACCCGGCGTGGACGCCCCTCTTCCTCACCGCCGGCGGGCTCGTCACCGAGGTCGGCGGGCTCATGACGCACGGATCCGTGGTCGCTCGCGAATATGGGATCCCCGCGGTGGTCGGAATCCCACACGTGACGCGGATCCTGAAAGATGGTGAGCCGATTCGCATCGACGGGACTGCGGGTGTCATCCTGCGCGCCGCCCCGCAGAACGGGCCCGACCCCGTTTCCTGAGGGCTTCGTCGGGGTTTTCTCAGCTTTGTTGCCATGTTGCCATCCCGAAGGAAACCGGAAACCTCCCGGCGGAACCGCTCCCAAACCACCGGAAGAACGGAATATTTCAACTTCGTTACACGCGTTTCGCCAAAGATTTTCGTGTTTCGGGGGCAGTCCCCCTGCAGGGTGACTGTTGTGGGCCCCTCGTCCTGATATATTTTCTGTTGTTCGTTCTGGGGGGAACAAACCGCGCACTGACCATGCGCACCGACCAATGACCATGCCCCCCAGCGAAATTTGCTGAGGGGGAATCACGGTGGCAGCACCGCCAATTAACTCGCTGGCGCCTGCGAGCACGCAGACGCCGCAGTCGCTTGACCACGATCGCCATGCGTCGTGGATGCCCGGGGAACCGCCCCGCCGGCTCTTCTACTTCCTGGAGCGCATCGCCGACACGGCGCCCGGCTCCACCGCGCTCGAGTGCAACGGCGTCGTCCGCTCCTATGCGGAGTTCGACGCCGACGGCAACCGGGTCGCCCACTACCTGTACAGCCTGGGCGTCCGGCCCGGCGACACCGTCGGCATCCTGATCGACCGCTCGCTCCCCATGTACCAGGCGATCCTGGGCGCGCTCAAGAGCGGCGCCACCTACGTGCCGATCGATCCGAACGCCCCGCACGACCGCGTCGAGTACATCGCGACGGACGCCGGCGTGAAGGTGCTGCTCACCACGAGCGACAAGGCGTCCTCGTCGGAGGGGCTCGACCTGCAGCCCGTCTTCATGGACGAGGTGGCCGCCGAGCTCACGCAGCAGCCGTCGAGCCGCCTGCCGATCGACGACTCCGACGACCCGGTCGCCTACATCATCTACACGTCCGGTTCCACGGGCCGCCCGAAGGGTGTCGCGGTCGCTCACTCGAGCATCTGCAACTTCATCAAGGTGGCGTCCGAGATCTACGGCGTGAAGGCGACCGACCGCGTCTACCAGGGCATGTCGGTCTCGTTCGACTTCTCGATGGAGGAGCTCTGGACGACCTGGGCCACCGGCGCCGCGCTCATCGCCGGCCCGACGGACGGCCGCAAGGTCGGCACCGGCCTCGCGGACTTCCTCGAGGAGAACCGCATCACGTTCATGCACGCGGTTCCGACCGTGCTGTCCACGATGGACCGGACGCTGCCGCGCATCCACACGCTCAACCTGGGCGGCGAGGCCTGCCCGCCCGAGCTGGTGGAGCGCTGGGGCTCGCACGGCCGCCGCATCCTGAACACCTACGGCCCCACCGAGTGCACCGCGTCGTGCACCTGGGCCGAGCTGCACCCGGGCGAGCCGGTCACGATCGGCAAGGCGCTGCCCACCTACGGGGCGACGCTGCGCGACCCGGAGACCTTCGAGATTGTTCCCGACGGCATGCCCGGCGAGCTGTGCATCACCGGCGTCGGCGTGGCCGTGGGCTACGTCGGCCGTCCCGACCTGACCGCCGAGAAGTTCGTGCTCGACGAGGAGGGCCGCCGCACCTACAAGACCGGCGACCTGGGCCGGTTCGACGAGAACGGCAACATCGTCTACCTCGGCCGCAAGGACGCCGAGGTCAAGGTCCGCGGTCACCGCGTCGACCTGGGCGAGATCGAGGGCGTCCTGCTCGAGAACGACATCGTCTCGACGGCCGTGCTCAACAAGATCGACAGCGAGGCCGGCGGCGAGCTGGCGGCCTACCTGCTGCTCAGCAAGGGCGTGGAGGGCAAGCGCGAGTTCGCGACGTCCCTGCACGATCACGCCCGCAAGCGGCTGCCACCGTACATGGTCCCGGACTACATCGAGTTCGTGGACGACATCCCGCTCATGCCGTCCGGCAAGCCGGATCGCAAGGCGCTGCCGCTGCCCGCTCACCCTCGCCTCATCGGCGGCGGTGACGCCTACCGTGCGCCCGAGACCGAGACCGAGCAGTCGATCGTCGAGGTCTGGGCCCAGGTCATGAAGCTTCCGGCCGACCAGTTGTCGACCGAGGCTGACCTGTTCACCGACCTGGGTGGTCACTCGCTCATCGCGGCGACCCTCGTGTCGAAACTCCGTGCTTCCGGCCTGCCCGGGACCGAAGACCTGTCCATCCCCGATCTCTACGGACACCCGACGATCCGGGGCCTTTCCTCCTTCCTGGACGACAGCGGTGCCGTCGGTCATGAAGAGGTCGAGGATGCGGAACGGGTTCGGTACCCGGGGGGCCGGATTTTCCTGTTCGGCCTCGCGCAGTTCGCCTACCTGTACTTCATCGTGCTGGTGTCGATGCTGCCGATCGGCATTCTGTACTCGCTGCACGACGGGCGTCCGTCGATGGAGATGCTGTTCCAGTTGGCCGCCACGCTTCCGTTCAGCTACCTGTTCGGACGCTGGGTGCTCCCGCTGTGGACCGCGCGCTTCTTCGGCGACGGCATCGCCGAGGGCGAGTACCCGCTGTACGGCAAGGAGCACCTGCGGGTGTGGGTCGTCCAGCGCTCGATCTCGCTGTCGCCGCTGCCGAACCTGGCGGGCTCCCACTGGATGGTCGGGTACCTGCGGGCGCTCGGCGCGACGGTGGGCGAGGGCTCGCACATCGGCACCGCGCAGATCCCGCTGCCGACGATGGTCACCATCGGTGACAACGTGACGGTGGGTTACGAGACGCACCTGCGCGGCTTCGAGATCGCCGACGGACGCCTCCGCATCGGTCGCGTCACGCTGGAGAACGATGCCACGGTCGGCGCGAACGCCGTCCTGGCCGGCCCCTGCACCGTGGAGCACCACGCCGTCCTCCGCGCGCAGTCGCTGCTCGCCGAGGGCCAGACGGTGCCCGCCCGCGAGGTGTGGTCCGGTTCTCCGTCCGCCAAGATCAAGACGGCCAACGACCCGGCGCTCGAGACGATGATGGAGTGCGACAAGGCTCCGCGCGAGTGGTCCTACGACCTGCGCCGCAAGTTCGCCTTCGGCATCGCGTTCCTCGAGTTCCTGCCGATGCTGGCCATGCTGCCGATCGTCGCGCTCGTCTGGCTGGTCATGCTGGCCTACGAGGACGGCACGGCGCTCATCGTCACGCTGTTCACCGGCCCGGCCTTCGTCCTCACGGCGTGCGCGCTGATCCTCTGGTTCCGCCGCTTCGCGCTGCAGAAGACGCCGGTCGGCGTCCACCACCTTCGCTCCGAGCTGGGCGTCGAGAAGTGGTTCGGCGACAAGCTGCTGGAGGCGTCCCTCGGGCTCACCAACCAGCTCTACGGCACGATGTACACCGCCCACTGGCTGCGCGCCCTCGGTGCGCACGTGGGCAAGGACTCCGAGATCGCGACCATCGCGAACATCGATCCCGACCTGCTCACGCTCGGCGACGGCACGTTCGTCGCGGACATGGCGTCCATCGGCTCGGCGACCTACTCCAACGGCCACGTGGCCTTCCGCCGGACGGTCGTGGAGGACCGCGCCTTCGTCGGCAACGCCTCCTTCGTCCCGTCGGGCACGCGGATGGGCGGCGACTCGCTGCTCGGCGTCCTCTCGACCCCGCCGGTGCGCGGCGTCGGCAAGGGCACCTCGTGGCTCGGCAACCCGGCGATCTTCCTGCCCAAGCGTGAGGTCTTCGAGGAGTTCACCGAGGAGACGACGTTCGCGCCGCCGCGCTGGAAGGTGACGCTGCGCTACTTCGTGGAGTTCTTCCGCGTCGTGCTGCCGCCGACCATCCTCGGCCTGTCGACCTTCGGCACCCTGTGGGTGATCGCGATGCTGTCGCGCACCTGGCCGATGTGGGCCATCATCCTCATCTCCGCCGTCGTCGCGCTGGCCGGCAGCCTGGCCGTGACGCTCGTCGTGGCGCTCATGAAGTGGATGCTCCTCGGTCGCTACAAGACCCGCGTCGAGCCGCTGTGGGGCAACTTCGTCCGCCGCACCGAGTTCATGACCGGCGTCTTCGAGACCACCGCCGTCCCCGCGCTGCTGTCGCTCGTCAGCGGCACGCCGATGCTCGGCCCGCTCCTGCGCCTCTTCGGCGCCAAGGTCGGCCGGCGCACCCTGATCGACACGACCTACCTCACCGAGTTCGACCTCGTCCGCATCGGCGACGACGTCACGGTCGGGACGGACGTCTCGCTTCAGACCCACCTGTTCGAGGACCGCGTCATGAAGATGGGCGAGGTTCACCTGGAGTCCGGCTCGAGCGTCTCCAGCCGCGCGGTCGTGCTCTACGGAGCCACCGTCGGCGAGGACACCCGCGTCCAGCCGCTGACGCTGATCATGAAGGGCGAGTCGCTGCCCGCCAACACCCGCTGGGTCGGCATTCCCGCCCGGCGCGACCGCGGCACCGTGACCCAGCCCGTTGAAGGAGTTTCCGCATGAGTTCCGTCGCCCTGACCAACGCGACTGCTCTCCGCGCGAGTTCGACCTCGCGTCGCAGTGCCACCACGACCGAGCCGCGCCGTGCGGCCACCGACGGTGTCGACCTCGCCGAGGTTCCGCACATCTGTGAAGACCCGACCGAGTTCGAGCCGTCGACCCGGACCGCCAACCGCATCGTCGGCATCGACGTCGCCCGCGGCGTCGCCCTGTTCGGCATGATGATCGTCCACATCATCAGCGGCGAGACCGAGGACGGGCTCATGCCCTTCTCCTGGCGCATCAGCTCGGGCACCGCGTCCGCGCTGTTCGCCACGCTCGCCGGCGTCGGCATCGCGCTGAGCTCCGGCCGGCGCCGCCTTCCGACCGGACGCCGCTGGTTCGCCTCGGCCGCGTCCCTGGTCGTCCGCGCGATCATGATCGCGCTGATCGGCCTGACGCTCGGCATGGTGATCCCGACCGACATGGCGAACGTGATCCTGCCGTACTACGCGGTGCTGTTCATCCTCGCCATTCCGTTCCTGCGGATTCCCGCCCGGCTGCTCGGGGCGCTCGCCCTGGTCGTGGCCGTCGCGGTCCCGTTCTGGAGCTACGCGGCGCGCATGGTGTTGCCGGGCGGTGACGCGGTGAACCTCAACTTCATCAACGTCGCGGCCGACCCGGTCTTCGCCGTCCAGCGGCTGTTCCTGACCGGCGTCTTCCCGGCGCTGCCGTGGATCGCCTACGTGATGGTCGGCATGGCCATCGGACGCCTCAACATCCGTCGCTGGACGGCCCTGACCCTGACGCTCGCGGGCTCCGCGCTCGCCTTCGTCACGGCCGTGGCCAACTGGCTCCTGATGAACCCGCTCGGCGGGCTGCAGAACCTCGCCGACGTGGCGAGCCAGTCGATGGCGCTCGACGACTTCACGACCTGGCTCGTCTGGGGCGGCGACGGCACCGTGCCCACCACGTCCCTGTGGTGGCTCGGCATCCTGGCCCCGCACACGGGCACTCCGTTCGACATGCTGCTCACGATCGGCGTCGCCACCGCGGTGCTCGGTCTATGCATGATGCTCGGCGTGGTGGCCCCGAAGCTGGTCCGTCCGATCGCCGTCATGGGCTCGATGCCCCTGACCATGTACACGTTCCACCTGCTCATGACGATGATCCAGCCGGACACCGACTGGGAGTGGACGAAGTACATGATCGAGGTCGCCCTCCTGCTGACGTTCGCCCTGCTGTGGAGCCGCAAGTTCACGCGGGGCCCGCTGGAGGAGCTCATCAACGGGCCGGCGAAGTTCACCCGGGACCTCGTGATGGGGAAGAAGGCCCGATGAACCGCGCACTCGTCTACCGCGGGAAGGCGTCCACCGAGGGTTGCCCGGAGGCGGTCGCCCGCCTGCTGCGCGACGCCGGCTTCGACGTGGCCTACGTGGGCGAACGCGAAGACCTGCCGCTCACCGCCGAAACGCTGGCCGGGGCGTCCGTGTACGCCCAGCCGGGCGGCGGGGACCTCGACAAGGCCTGGAAGAAGATCCGCAAGAACGCGGACGCCGTGACCGACTACGTAGCAGGCGGTGGCCGATACCTCGGCTTCTGCCTCGGGGGATACCTCGCCGGTCACACGCCCGGGTTCGGGCTGCTGGACGGAGACACCGACTCCTACATCAGCTCCAAGGGCGCCGACGTCCACGACGAGGACGCCGCAATCGTCCAGCTCGACTGGAACGGTCAGCGCCGTCACGTCTACTTCCAGGACGGTTGCCGCTTCATCACCGGGAAGAACACCCAGGTGCTGGCGCGCTACACCAACGGCGAGCCGGCCGCGGTGCTCAACCGCTTCGGCGCCGGCTGGGTGGCGGCCGTGGGGCCCCACCCGGAGGCGACCGACGACTGGTACATCGACGACGGTCTGCCGGCCGTCCGCAACGACGACCTGGCGCTCGACCTCGTCCGGCGGTTGGTGTCGGCATGATCGACGTGTGGTTCGCCCACGCGACCGTCGTGCGCGAGGCCGACCTGGCGCTCTTGGACGCCGACGAGCTGGCCCACCTGGGCTCGCTCCGGCGCTCCGATGAGCGGGCGTCCTACGTGGCGGGGCACGCGCTGCTCCGCCGCGCGGTGGGCGCCGCCCTGGGCGCCGACCCGGCCGGCATCGAGTTCGGTCGCAGCTGCCTGACCTGCGGCTCGACCGACCACGGCAAACCGTTCGCGACCCCACACGCCGCCCTGGCGTTCAGCATTTCGCGGACCCGAACCATGGTGGGCGTCGCCGTCGGCGGCGACCATCCGCTCGGGCTCGACCTGGAGGCGTTCGACGCCGTCCCGGTCGCGGCCGCCGAGCTCGTCGGCCTCCCAGCCGACTCGTCCACCGAGGACGTCGCGCGCCAGTGGGTGCGCGTCGAGGCCGTCCTCAAGGCGTCCGGTGCGGGCCTGTCCATCCCGCCCGACGCCGTCCGACTGACCGGGCCGGGCGCAGCCCCCCGGCTGCTCTCCTGGCCCTTCCCGGACGCCGCAGGCGTCCACGTCGCCGATCTCGCTTCCCCCAGCGGACTCGCGGCAGCCCTCGCCGTCATCGGCGGGAACCGACCGACCATCGCTATCCACAGGGGGAATCATGAAGAAGAAGACCTTTGCCATTCTGGCGCTGCTCGCGCTGATGTTCGGGGTGCTGACCGGCTGCACGGTCGACCCGGATCAGGCCGTGCCCACCAAGTACGTTGAGCGCGTCAATGTGACGCCGGAGGCCAAGGCCTCCGTCGGCGAGCAGCGTGCTCGCCAGGCCGCCAAGGTCGCCAGCGACTTCACGCTGGCCCACGGCACCAACCCGAAGCTGCTCGACCCGCAGAAGTCCCACTACACGGCCGACGAACTGACGAAGGGCGTCGAAGGCTCGCTGACAACGGGCGCGCTGAACAGCTGGCGCAACCGCGTCAACAAGGCGCTGGCCGGCGACGAGGACGCCGTCGACTCGCTCGACGGCCTGCAGCTCTACTCGATCAAGGAGCCGACGTGGCAGGTGCCGACGAACGGCAAGCTGATCGTGAGCCAGCTGCTGACCAACGTCGAGGTCGACGCCGAGAACGACACGAAGAACGTGATCGTGACGATGCACCACCGCACCGTCGCCCACTACGAGACCGACAAGAGCCCGGTCGAGGTCACCTTCGACCGCGACCTCACCTACACCATGGCGCCCAGCGCCGATGGCAAGACCTGGCTGATCAGCGAGTACACCGGCCCGTACCGCCTCGATTCCGAGGCGCTGCTGCGCTGAGCTGAACCGTTGTCAGCCGAGTAGCGCCCGAGCAGTTCCCCAGACCGACTCGGGAGAACCGGTGGCCGGCATCCCGCCCGCCCGCATCGACCAGGCCGTCAGGTCTGCGGTGAGGGCAACCTTGCGGGTGCCGGCCTCCGTGAATTTGGCGACCTCCACGACGAAGGGCAGCGGGATGGCCTCGCTGGACGCCAAGCCCGACACCACGTCGAAGATGAGCGCCAGGATGTCCTGCCCCGGTTCGAGCGGCTGCGCCGCGTGGACGCCGAACTCGGTCATGTCGAGCAGGAACGCACCCTCGGGGGCCGTGATGAACACCGTGCGGACCGCCGGCTCGGAATCCTTCGTGATCACCAGCCGGACGACCTCGGTGCACTCCCCCATGATCGCCGCCACCGCGTTCGCGAAGTGCTGCGCGACGATGAGCTCGCCCTCGATGCCCGCCAGGTCGCGGACGAGGAGCGTGGCGTACCCCGCCCGCAGGGACGGTTCGTCGTCCAGCATCGGGAGGATGCCGATCGCGTCGAGGGCCCGGCGGCCCCCGTCGGTGGGGCCCATGTCGACCAACGCGACCAGTTCGTGGTCGGTGATGCCGACGGGGCCTTCGGCCTCGTCCTCGATGTTCTCGCTCATGCTGCTCCCTTGGTCGTCCTGCAGGTCTCTCCGAGCCTAACGGAGCGTTTCTACCTGACGTTGTCCACACTCGGGTGTGGGTTTTGTCACACACCCCGAGATGACGCCGCCGGTGCGGCGTCCCTGGACTCAGAACGGCAGAAGCGTCTCACCGAAACCTCTCCCGGCGTCCACGGGTGGAGCGATCTCCCCGGGGGCGTCCGGACGACGTACAGTCGCCCCGGCGGCCCAACGTGGGGCCCTGGCCGCTGGAGGCGTCCATGAACACTGAGAGCCCGAGCGACGAGCGGGTCCGTCCGCTGCCCGTGCGCGTGGTGGCCCTCATCGCCACGCTCGGCGGGCTGCTGTTCGGCTTCGACACCGGCGTCATCTCGGGCGCGCTGCCCTTCCTCAAACACCCAACGGACGCCGGCGGCCTCGGCCTGACCGACGCCGAAGAAGGCCTGGTCACGTCCGCATTGCCGGCCGGCGCAGCGATCGGCGCGCTCATCGTCGGCGGCCTCGCCGACCGCCTCGGACGCCGCACCATGCTGCTGTGGCTCGCGGCGCTTTTCCTGGTCGGCGCGCTGGGCACCGCGTTCGCCCCCGACCTGACGGTGCTCGTCGCAATGCGGTTCGTGCTGGGTCTGGCGGTCGGCGGAGCGTCCGCGACCGTCCCGATCTACCTGGCCGAGATGGCCCCCGCCGACCGCCGCGGGTCGATCGTCGCCATCGACCAGGTGATGATCGTGACGGGGCAACTGCTCGCCTACACCTCGAACGCGGCCATCGCGGAGCTGACCCATCACGCGGCGTCGTGGCGGCTGATGCTGGCGCTGGCGTCACTCCCGGCGGTCGCCCTCTGGATCGGCATGCGCGCCATGCCCGATTCGCCGCGCTGGTACGTCGCGCGCGGACGCGAACCCGAGGCTCGGCACGTCCTGCTGCGCCTGCAGACCGACGACGTCGAGCACCAGTTGGACGCCGTCCGCGCGACCCTGCGCGCGGAGCGCGCGGCCGGGAGCGCCAAACTGGCCGAGCTGCGGCGTCCGTGGGTTTTGAAGATCGTGGTGATGGGCTTCTCGCTGTCGCTGATCCAGCAGATCACCGGCGTGAACGCGATCATGTATTACGCGCCGACGATCCTGGCGTCCACGGGGCTCGGGACGAACGCGGCGCTCACCGCCACGATCACGAACGGCGTCGTGAGCGTGCTGGCGTCCCTGCTGGGGCTCGTGCTGGTCCGAGTCCTCGCGCGCAAGCGCCTGCTGCTGCTCGGCCATTGCCTGATCGTGGCGTCGCTGGCCGGGATCGGCGTCCTGTCGGTCGTGACGCAAGGCACGGGCGCGACGTGGCTCGTGCTCGCGCTGATGTTGGTGTTCCTGGTCGGGCAGCAGGGGTCTGTGTCGCCGGTGACGTGGGTGATGCTGTCGGAGATCTTCCCGCTACGCATCCGCGGGCTCGGCGTCGGGTTCTCGGTGCTGGGCAACTGGGTGACGAACACGCTGATCAGCTTCAGCTTCCCCATTCTGCTCGGCACCGTCGGGCTGGGCCCGGTCTTCGCGGCGTTCGCCGTGATCAACGTCGTCGCGATGGTGCTGGCGCAGCGGTTCCTTCCGGAGACGTCCACACAGACCCTCGAGGAGATCGAGGAGGCTCTCCGCGAGCCCGTGGGCGTTTCTACCTGACGTAATCCACCGTCTGAGGTGGATTTCGTCACACACCCCGTGTGGCGTTTCTACCTGACGTTTCCCACCTCCCAGGGTGGAGAACGTCAGGTAGAAACGCCCACAGGCACGTCCCTCACCCGGACGCCGGCCCCGGTCGCAGGGCCGGTGCCGCGCGCTCTTCTTCGATCGGACGCCCCTCCTCGCGATGCCGGACGGCCCGCCAGATGCGGTGCAGCGCGATCACCACGGCGACCCACGCGAAGCCGAGCAGCCAGCCCGCGAAGACGTCGGTCAGCCAGTGGTGCCCGAGGTAGACGCGCGTCAGCCCCATCGTCAGGGCATACAGCCCGAAGAACGCGACCCAGAACAGCCGCACGCCCCACCCGTACGGTTTCGTGTGCCGCAGGATCAGGTAACACAGAATCCCCGCGATCACGGTCGCGTTCAACGTGTGCCCGGACGGGAAGCTCGGCGAATACTCGTACGGCGGGATCGCCTCGGCCAGCGGCGGCCGGACGCGTCCCACCGCCCGCTTCCCGAAGTACGTGATCGCCAGGGCGCCGCCCGCGGCGACGGCGGTGAGGACGAAGGGCGTCGCGTCCCGCCAGCGCCAGCACAGGAACGCGACGACGATCACGCTCACGATCGGCTGCCACAGTGGCCCGCCGGTGTTGGAGTACCAGGCGATGACCCCGTTCAGCGTCGGCGTCCGGACGGATTCGGCCCAGGTGAGCACCGGCCGATCCCACAGCGCGATGCCGTTGCCCTGGCTGACCGATTCGAGGACCTCCTCCGCGCCGTGCGTCAGCCAGATGGCCAGGCCGAGACAGACCACGAGGGCAGTCGCCAGGATGACCGCGGCCGACCGCCGATCGGGAGGACGCCGGGCGAGGCGGGCGTCCGGGCGGGGTGCAGGAGTGCTCACGCCCCCAGCCTGCCACTGGTGACAAGGGAGGACGCCCCTCCTCGGGCCGTTTTGGTGGAGCACTTCGTCGGCCCGTAGGGGGATGCGGCGCGAGGTCGCGACCCAGAGGGGCAGCGGCGTCCCACCGCCTGTGTGACAAAACCCACCTCAGGGTGTGGAGAACGTCAGGTAGAAACGCCCCACGGGGCTACTCGACCACCACCAACAGATCGCCGCCCTCGACGGCCTGGGCGTGTCCGATGGCGAGGCGCTGGACAGTCCCGCCGACGGGGGTCGTGATGGCGGCCTCCATCTTCATGGCCTCGATGGTCGCGACCTGCTCGCCGGCCGCCACCTCCTGGCCCTGCTCGACCACGAGCGTCACCACGCCGGCGAACGGGGCGGCGACCTGGCCGGCCACCGAGGCGTCCGCGCGCTCGCGCGTGGCTACGGTCGACTCGATCGCGTGGTCGCGGACCGCCACCTGACGCATCTGGCCGTTGATAGTGGCCATGACGCTCCGGAACCCGCGCTCGTCGGGCTCCCCGATCGCCTGCAGGTTCACCAGCAGGGTCTTGCCGCGCTCGATCGGCACCTCGTGCTCGACGCCGAGCTCCAGCCCGTGCAGGAACTGCCGCGTGGTCAGCACCGACAGGTCGGAGTACTCCTCGGACGCCTCCTCGAAGTCCTTGGTCGGGCCGGGGAACAGCAGCCGGTTCAGCGTGGCCCGGGGGTCGCTGCCGAGGGCGGCGGCGTCCTCGTCGGCGAGTTCGGTGACCACCGGACGCGTGCGGCGTCCGGCGAGCGCCTTCGTCCGGAAGGGCTCCGGCCAGCCGCCGGGCGGGTCGCCCAGGTCGCCGTTCAAGAACCCGATCACCGAATCCGGGATGTCGTAGCGCTGCGGGTCGGCCTCGAAGGCGTCCGGGTCGATGCCCTGCCCGACGAGCGCGAGCGCGAGGTCGCCCACCACCTTCGAGCTCGGCGTGACCTTCACGATGTTGCCCAGGATGCGGTTGGCGGCCGTGTACGTGTCTTCGATCGCCTCGAACCGCTCCCCCAGCCCGAGCGCGATGGCCTGCTGCCGCAGGTTCGACAACTGGCCGCCGGGGATCTCATGGGCGTAGACGCGTCCGGTCGGGCCGGGCAGGCCCGACTCGAACGGTCCGTACAACAGCCGGACGGCCTCGAAGTACGGCTCCAGGGACGTCGCGGCATCCAGCGACAGGCCCGTGCTCCGCTCGGTGTCGTCGGTCGCCGCGATGAGCGCCGACATCGACACCTGCGAGGTCGTGCCCGCCCAGGCCGCCGAGGCGACGTCCACGGCGTCCACCCCCGCGTCGATCGCGGCGAGCAGCGTGCCGAGCTGCCCGCCGGCCGTGTCGTGGGTGTGCAGGTGCACCGGCACGTCGAAGTTCTGCCGCAGCGAGGCGACGAGTTTCGCGGCCGCCGGGGCGCGCAGCAGCCCCGCCATGTCTTTGATCGCGAGGATGTGGGCGCCCGCGTCGACGAGTTGTTCCGCCAGCCGCAGGTAGTAGTCGAGCGTGTACAGCTTCTCGCCGGGGCTCGTCATGTTGCCCGTGTAACACAGCGCAGCCTCGGCGACGGCGTGGTCGGTTTCGAGGACGGCCTCAATGGCCGGGCGGATCTGCTCGACGTTGTTGAGGGCGTCGAAGATCCGGAAGATGTCGATGCCGGAGCGAGCCGCCTCCGCGACGAACGCGTTCGTCACGGCCAGCGGGTACGGGGTGTACCCGACCGTGTTGCGGCCGCGCAGCAGCATCTGGATCGGCAGGTTCGGCATGAGCTCGTGCAGCGTGTCGAGCCGCTCCCACGGGTCCTCTTTCAGGAACCGCAGCGCCACGTCGTACGTCGCCCCGCCCCACGCCTCGACCGAGAACAGGCCGGGCAGCATGCGCGCGAGGTGCGGTGCGACGCTCATGAGGTCGCGCGTCCGGACGCGCGTCGCGAGGAGCGACTGGTGGGCGTCCCGGAACGTCGTGTCGGTGACGCCGACGGACGTCCGCCCGCGCAGCTCGGCCGCGAAGCCGGCCGGGCCGAGCGCGAGCAGGCGCTGGCGGGAGCCGTCCGGCACGGGCGCATTCAGGTCGAGGGGCGGCAGTTTCTCGCGGGCGACGATCGGCGTCCGGGGCTCGCCGAACGGCTTGTTGACGGCCGTCTCGGCCAGGTAGGCGAGCAGCTTGGTGGCGCGGTCGGCCGGATCCTTCGCGTGCAGCAGCTCCGGACGCTCGTCGATGAAGGACGTCGTCGCGCGCCCCGCGAGGAACTCCGGGTCGGCCAGGACGCCTTGCAGGAACCCGATGTTCGTCGAGACCCCGCGGATGCGGAACTCGCTCAGCGCGCGGCGCGCCCGTCGGACGGCCGTCGGGAAGTCGCGCCCGCGGCAGGTGAGCTTCACCATCATCGAGTCGAAGTGCGCGCCGATCTCTGCCCCGGCGAACACCGTGCCGCCGTCGAGGCGGATGCCGGCGCCGCCCGGCGTCCGGTAGACGCTGACCCGGCCCGTGTCGGGCCGGAAGCCGTTCGCCGGGTCTTCCGTGGTGACGCGGCACTGCAGGGCGGCCCCGCGCGGGTGGATCGAATCCTGGGTGAGGCCCAGGTCGGCGAGCGACTCCCCGGACGCGATGCGCAGCTGGCTGCTGACCAGGTCGACGTCGGTGATCTCCTCGGTGACCGTGTGTTCGACCTGGATGCGGGGGTTCATCTCGATGAACCGGTACTCGCCGTCCTTGCCGAGCAGGAACTCCACGGTGCCGGCGTTCTCGTACTGGATGTGCCGGGCGAACTTCACGGCGTCCGCGCAGATGCGCTCGCGCAGCCCGGGGTCGAGGTTCGGCGCCGGCGCGAGCTCGACGACCTTCTGGTGCCGGCGCTGCACCGAGCAGTCGCGCTCGTACAGGTGGACGACGTTGCCCTGCCCGTCGGCGAGGATCTGCACCTCGATGTGCCGAGGATCGACCACCGCCTCCTCCAGGTACAGCCGCGGATCGCCGAACGCCGACTCGGCCTCGCGACGGGCCTCCTCGACGGCGGGCCGCAGCAGGTCCGGCGCGTCGACGCGGCGCATCCCGCGGCCCCCACCGCCGGAGACTGCCTTCACGAACACCGGGAACCCGATCTCCTCGGCCGCGGCGACCAGGGTGTCGACGTCGTCGCTGGGCTCGGACCCGCGCAGCACCGGCAACCCCGCCTCGCGGGCGGCCGCGATGGCGCGCGCCTTGTTGCCCGTCAGGTGCAGCACCCGCTCCGACGGCCCGACGAACGTGATGCCCGCCTCGGCGGCGGCGCGGGCCAAATCGGGGTTCTCCGAGAGAAACCCGTAGCCGGGATAGATCGCGTCGGCGCCGGCCGCCACAGTGGCCTTCACGATGCCCTCGACGTCGAGGTAGGCGCGGACGGGGTGGCCGACCTCGCCGATCAGGTACGACTCGTCGGCCTTGAGGCGGTACTCGGCGAGGCGATCCTCGTGGGGGTAGACCGCGACGGTGCGGGCCCCCAACTCGGTGGCCGCGCGGAACGCCCGGACGGCGATCTCGCCACGGTTGGCGACCAGGACTTTGTTGAACATGGGGATCCCTCGAATCGAGCGGTGGGGGGACCCGGCCCAATCTACGGGGTCGCCGGGGCTGGGGAACAGTCCCGGACGCCGTGACATCCCGCTCCAGCACGGCCCGCGTCTGTGAGGAGCGGACCGCCGGCGGCGTATGGAAGGGAAAACCGCCCTGGAGACCGGGGCGGTTCCCCATCCGCTCAAAGGGTTAGGTCCACAGGCCGCCGGGGGCGAAGACTTCCTCGACCAGGTCGTCGAACCAGCCCAGCTCGCGGGCCACGTCCAACACCGTGTACCGCGACCGGTAGTACATCGCCCGCGGGAACGTCGCCTTCACCGCAGCCGCCGTCAACCCGATGTCCTCCGGCCGCGACGGCGCCCCCGCCCTGGCCAACATCCCCTGCAGCTCCTTCGCCGGCACGACCTGCGCCGCCAACTCCCCCTTCAACGACGGCCACGCCGCCACGAGCCGCTCCACCCGACGACGCAGCCCTTCAGCATCCACATACTTCTCCCGCGTCTCGGTCAACCCCTTCTCCACCAACGGGCCCGACATCGTCGCCCGAATATCAGCAGCGATCTCCTTCCACGTCGGCCACGCCGCCACCACCGCCTCCACATCAACACCCGCGACATCCCGCCCCAAGAACCGCTCATAAAACGCGCACATGGCCAACGTCCCGATCGCCACCTTGAACCCATGCGACAACGGCGGATCCAACTCCGCCCCCAGATGATCCAACTCCCACAAGTGACTGAAGTAATGCTCCGCGCCCGACGCCGGCCGCGTCCCCCGCGCCACCTGCATCGCCAACCCCGACAGGACAAGCCCCGAGGACAACCCCTCAAACGCCTCCGGAACACCCGCCGCCAACTCCGCCGGCCGCGACAACGCCTCCCGCACACCCCCCTGCACCAACCCCCACGCCAACTCATTCAACGGATCGACACCGACCGCGTCCGCGATCAACCAATCAGCACCACCGGGCAACTTCGCCGACAGGTCCCCATACCCCGAGGCCGCCATCGGCGCCGGAGCATCCGCGACCACATCCAGATCGAACACGACCGCCAACGGTGCCGGGCACGGCATCGTGATCTTCACACCGTCACGCGTCATCGGCGCCCCAAAACCCGTGTACCCGTCCATCGACGCCGCCGTCCCGACCACCGCGTACGGCTGCCCCAACTCCCCCGAGGCCAACTTCACCAGGTCATTCAACGTGCCCGACCCGACCGCAACCCCCAACGCGCCCGTCGCCACCAAACGCTGCTTGATCTCCACACAGTGCTCGTAAGCGGCGTACAACGTCGGCGACCCCGGAAAAATCATCGGCTCGACCACCTCAGCCCCCACCTCCCGGAGACGCTCAGCGACCACCGCACCCGCCGCAGCCCACGTCCGTTCATCAGCGACCAACAAGACCGGCCCACCATCAGCCAACAACGTGCCCCCGATCGTGCGGCCGGCATCCGCCAGCACCCCACGACCCACCTCCACCACTCGCGTGGTCTCCGCATGCTCCAACGCACGCGCCAACGTCTCGTTCATGACTGTCCTTTCCTGCCCGGCGCCTCGCCGGATTCCTCGGATGTGCGGGTCAATGCGGCCACGACGGCCGCGAGGGCGTCCCCCTCGTCGAGACCGTCGGCCCACACATCGACGGCGCTTCCTCGCTGCAACCCGAGCGCGAGGACGTCCACGGCCCGCCGCAAGCTGGCGGTCTGACCGCCAGCTCGCAGATAAATGCTGCTGTGGAAGCCCGCCGCCAGCGTCACGAGCTCGTGAGCCACGAGCGCGTGGACGCCGTGCGGGCGCGCCACCACGACACCTTCTCGGATCAAGGCTTCTCGATCACGATGCGGCTGCCGACCTGCACCGTCGGGATGTCCCCGCCGGCATCGACATGAATCGCCCCGTGCATTTTCGGGACGGAGGCCCCGTCCAGGTTGACGGTCACGTGCCCCAGCGAATCGAGGTTCTGCTGAGCGACCTCACCGACCGCCGTGATGGGGAGCGGACGTCCGTCGATCACGAGTCGCTGGCCTGCGGCGATCGTGTCGGTGGAGGCGGTGACGTCGATGAGGAAGCAGAAGCCGCGCAGCGCGGCGGGTGCGTTCTCGCCGAACGTCACGAACATGCCCTCGGGAAGGAATGCTGTTGCGTCGTCACCAGCCCCGACGACGGTGGTGCGATAGATCTCGGTCATGCGTTGTCTTCCTTTCGGTCAGCTGCTGTACAGGCCGATGCTGGCGAGCCACGCGACGGCCACCCGCGGGACACCGGTGAGGAACCGGGAGTAGAGCACCGACGGGACGCCAACCTCGACCGTCTCCGGCTGTGCCTCTGCCAGACCCAAGCCGACCGGGATGAAGTCGCAGGCGTTCTGGGTGTTGATCGCGAACAGAGCGGGCAAAGCGAGGCTGGGATGAATGTTGCCCTTGCCGATCTCGACGCCGATGAGCGTCCCGATGATCTGGCCGATGACCGCGCCGGGCCCGAGCAGCGGGGAGAGGAACGGCAGCGAGCAAATGAACCCGAGCACGATCAGTCCGATTCCGGACCCGGCCAGCGGGGTCAGCATCTTCGAAAACCACGTGCCGAATCCGGACGCGTTGATAATGCCGATGAGCATGGCCACGAATCCCATGAACGGGATGATCGTGTTCAGCATGGTTTGCACTGCGTCGCGGCCGGCCTGGTAGAAGACCGACACGACGCGACCGGCCCCCAGACCGATCCGCTCCAGAAGGGACTTGTCCCGCTTGGCGGCGATCGTCTGGGAGATCTTCTTGTCGGTTGACCACGTCCCGGACGCCTTCGTCTCACCCTGACCGGGTTCGGCGGCCTCGTCGGTTGCCTGGGTCGCGGCTGGCACCGCGCCCACCGCAGCCCCGTCGGCCAGTTCGACCTGCTCGGCACCGACCGCCGACACGTAGATTCCCTCGTGGATGTACTGGGCCAACGGCCCCGTCTTTCCCGTCGGCATGACGTTGATGGTCGGGATGTTCTTGCGCGGGTAGAGCCCGCAGCGCAGGGTTCCGCCGCAATCGATGACGACGGCGAAGATCTCCTCGTCGGGCACCGACGTGGCGAATCCGTTGACGGGCTCGGCCCCGGTGAGTTCGGCGATCCGGTCGACCACCTCGGGGCGCATGCCGCCGCCGACGATGTAGACCAGCTTGTTCTTCTCGGGTGTCGGAGTCAGGGTCAGGGGTCCGCCGAATCCTCCATGGCCCCGCTGAACAACGACGGTATGGAACTCGGTCATTTGTTCCCCTCCACGTGGGCGACCTTGCTGAGGGTCACGCCCTGCTGCTTACTGACATAGGCCGTCGTCAAGTCGGTCACCCAACCGGCGACGAAGTTCATCACGAGGCCCACCAGCAGGTAGCGGATCGCGAGCGGACCGGTGCTCAGCCCGAGCTGCGTCACCCCTTGGGCGATCCCCAACCAGATGAAGAGCTCGGCGGGGTTGATGTGCGGGAACACGCCGTTGCTGGTGTGGCAGAACTGTCCCGCGGACGCGAAGTAGCTCGGCTTGTAGCGCTCGGGCAGGAAGCGCCCCAACGAATGAACCATCGGGTTCGTCAACATGAACGAGCCGATGAACGGCAGCAGCAGGTAACGGCTCACCGGGTTGTTGCCGGCCTTGGCCGCAAACCCGTTGATCTTGTCTTCGCCGATCAGTTGGATCAGCGAGTTCATGGCGATCAGCAGCATGAGCACAAGAGGCACGATGCTGCCCATCCATCCGACGAACGTTTCGGCACCAGCCTGGAAGAGGCCGACAAACCATTCCGCGGCGTGCACGAGGATGTCCATGATCACTCCTTTCAACAGTGGGTGGTGATGTCTCCGCCGGGGTCAGGCCGCAGCCGGACGCCGACGGATCTTCTTGACCGAGGCGCCGAGTTGCGCCAAGGGAGACAAAGGCTCGGGGGCGGTGCCCCCGTCGGTGACGATGCGGTAGTTGTCGCGGGCGTTGTCGACGGCCTGCCGGAGGCTCTTGGTCCAACGGCGGTCACCGGATGCGTCCACGTCGAGGAGCGTCTGGCCGTTGAAGCCGTCGAACTGTCGGAAGCGCGCCAGCACGGAGACGCCGGCCAGTCGGCGTCCGTCGCGGATGAACCCCTCCTCGTCGAGGAGAAACATGACGATCGCGCCGGCCGTCAGGAGGCCTTTCCTTTTCCCGATGGCGACGCGCCCGCGGATACGCAGCGCCCGAAACTCGGATGCGAAGTTCTTCATCTGCCGGAGCCCGAGAATCGTGTTGAGCCCGTAGATCACGGCGAATGCGATGGCGATGGTCCAGAACATGAGGGCTCCTCAGCGCTCGGGGGGACGGAAGTTGTTCTCCATGAAGTAGAAGAACTGTTCGTATGAATGGAGACGTGAAAGCCGGTTGAGCAGCGACCGGTCGGACGCGAGCCGGATGATGTCGTCGTAGGCCTCGATGAGAACCGTGTCGTCGAATTCGTTCTTGTGGGGCAGCACCATCAGAAAGACCGCGCGGATGCCGGGTTCGTCGTCAAGGTGCGGCACGACCCCGAGTGCGAACAAGATCGAGTGCATGGTTGACGAACTCACAGTGCGCCACGAGGCGCTGTTGTATCGGATGGAGGTGGGAGACCTGCATTGGTTGG
>CALMAD010000480.1 GCA_937859105.1 uncultured Propionibacteriaceae bacterium | reverse complement strand
GGGACGCCCGCCCGCGCGCCCACAGCGCGACCGCCGCCGCGACGTGCCCGACCAGGCACGCCGCGAGCGTGGCGCGCAGCGCCCACAGCACCCCGTACTTCGGCACGAGCGGGTAGCCGATCTCGCGTAGCCAGTGGGCGTAGTGGTCGAACGCGTCGGCCCCGGCGTACACCTTCAGGTTGCCGATCATGTGCACGAACACGAACCCGACGAACACGACCCCCGTGATCGCCATCACCAGCTTCAACGCGAAGCTGGACGGCCTGCGCGCCAGCTTCGTCCGCCGCTCCTCCGCCCGCACCACGGTCATGCCCCGAACCTACCCGAGCGCCGTGGCCGGCGGGCGCCGCTCAGAAGACCGGCTTACCGCCGGTCACACCGATCACGGTCCCCGAGACGTAGGACGCCTCCGCCGGGCTGGCCAGGAAGACGAACGCCCCGGCGAGCTCGGACGGCTGCCCGGCCCGGCCCAGCGGGGTGTCGCCGCCGAAGCCCGGCATGCTGTCGCCGCCCTTGGTCGCCGGCTGCAGCGGCGTCCAGATGGGGCCGGGCGCGATCGCGTTCACGCGGATGCCGCGGTCGCCGACCTCGGCGGCCAGGTTCACCGTGAAGTTGTTGATCGCGGCCTTCGTCGCGGCGTAGTCGACGAGGGACTCCGACGGGTCGTAGGCCTGGATGGAGCTGACGTTGATGATGCTCGCGCCCTTGCCGAGGTGCTTGAGCGCCTGCTGGCTGACCCAGAACAGGGCGTAGAGGTTGGTCTTGAAGACGCGGTCCATCTCGTCGGTCTTCAGGCCGGTCAGGCCGCCCTCGCGCCGGGCCCACTGGAAGCCGGCGTTGTTCACGACGATGTCGAGCCCGCCGAGCCTGTCCGCCGCCATGTCGACGGTCGTGCGGGCGGTCTCCTCGTCGGTCAGGTCGCCGGGCAGCAGGACGCACTGGACGCCCGCCTCCTCGACCCAGCCGCGGGTGTCCTCGGCGTCCGACTGCTCCTCGGGAAGGTAGCCGAGCGCGACGGACGCGCCCTCGCGGGCGAACGCGATCGCGACCGCGCGCCCGATGCCCGAGTCGCCGCCGGTGATGAGGGCCTTCAGGCCCTGGAGGCGTCCGTGGCCGACCCACGTCGTCTCGCCGTGGTCGGGAATCGGGTCCATCTTCGTCGTGAGGCCGGGCGGGAGCTGCTCCTGCTCGGGGAAACCGCCCTCGTCCGAGGCGAGGGCGGCGGCGTCCCGATCGATTTCGTTGAGGTTTGACATGCTTTCCAGCCTTGCTCGCGGGCACTGGCCACCACAGCCCCTTATGGGTGGAATGGGCCCACCACCAGGGTGGTTTCTCGTGAAGAACACCCATCGGCTGTCGCAGCGGCCCCCATTCGCGGGGCGTATCGGACACTGTCTTGTAGATTTGTCCTCGTGCCCATGGAACCGCCGCGCATCCGCCTTGCCCTGCTGAACGACTACGAGGTGGTCGTGCGCGGGCTCCGGTCGATGCTCGAGAAGCACACCGAACGGTTCGCGATCGTGGAGCTCGACGTGAACGCCGGCCCGTCGCAGCGCGTCGACATCGCCCTCTACGACACGTTCGGCCGTGCGCAGGCAGACGGGCCGGGCGTGGGGCAGCTCGTCCGCAGCGGGCTGGCCGACAAGGTCGTCGTCTATTCGTGGAACCTGGACGCCGACCTGATCCGCAAGGCCGTCGACGCGGGCGTCCGGGGGTACCTGTCGAAGCGCACGACCGCGGCCGAGCTGACCGGCAACCTGGAGCGGATCCACCGCGGTGAGCTCGTGCTCGCCCCCCCGCAGCCCGAGATCGAGCCCGACGGCAGCGACCCGACGGCGGTCGGCTTCGGCGACTGGCCGGGGCGTCCGATGGGGCTCACCCAGCGCGAGGCCGACATGATCGCGATGATCACCCAGGGCCTGTCGAACCAGGAGATCGCGTCGACCGCCTACCTGTCGATCAACTCGGTGAAGTCCTACATCCGGCAGGCCTACCGCAAGATCGACGTCGACTCCCGTTCGAAGGCGGTCCTGTGGGGCATCGAGCACGGGTTCCGGCCCGACGCGTCGGCCCAGCGGCGGTCCTAGCGGCCGGCACGGGCCGGCGCCGCGGTGTCCGGGGATGCGTCAGGGCTTGAGCCGGTTGGGCGTGCAGACGTTCTCCAGATCCTTACCCGAGAGCCCCGGGAATTGGTCGCTGCACCACGACTTCACGGAGGCCTCGTCGGTGAACGCCGAGCTGAGCACGCTCGTCACGTAGAGCGGGTCGCCGTTGTGGTTCCGATGCCGGCCGTACGTCCGGCTGTCGAGGAGCACGACGTCCAGGCCGCTGAAGCGGGAGGTCAGCTGCTGGTACTCGTCCCAGATGTCGCTGGCGAAGAACGTGTGCGAGCCGCTGCTGGTCGTCTGCCGGGCGTCGTACACCCCGACGTACTTGGACGCCACCTGCGCCACCCAGCGGCCGTCCTTGCTGACGCGGGCCCCGTCCGAGGCGGCCTGCGACTGCAGGCGACCCAGCGCGCCGTCGTCGGTGCCGACGGCGTCCGACGTGCCGGACCCGCTGGCCGCGACCTGCTCGATCGTCCGGGTGCTCGTCGCGGGCGCGGGCTGATACACCGTGCGGCGCACCTGCGTTTGCGTGACGGTGGAGACGGGCTGCGACTGGGCGGCCTGGTCGACCTGCACGATGCGCGTCGTGGGGCCCGGCAGGGCGAACGTCACCGGCAGGGAGCCCGAGCTCCACACGAAATACCCGGCGACGATGGCGGCGACCGCCAGCACGCTCACCACGGCCAGCCACACCGGCGCGTGCGACCGCTCGTACGCCATCGGCACGACCGGCACGGCCATCGGCGGGGTGGGCGGGACCACCGTGGGCGGCACGGGCACCCCCGTCGCCGGCGGACGCCCGGGCATCGCCTGCCCCTGGAGCGCCTGCCCCTGGAGCGGCTGCCCCTGCTGGGGTTGTCCCTGCAGGGGCTGCCCCTGCGACGGCTGGCCCGGGACCGGAGCGGCCCCAGGGATCTGCAGCGTGTCGTCGGGCGAGCCCGAGCGGTCGACCTCGGCGCTGCCACACGCCGAGCAATAGTTTCCGGTCACGTCCGCGCCGCAGCGCCGGCACACGCCGTTCATCGCATCATTCCTTGCTTCGTTTCTTCTGTTCGTTGTGTTCGCCCTGGTCGCACGGGTCGGCGCGCGTCCGGGCCGGGCGTCAGCCGATGAGGCGCGGGTAGCAGGACCCGCCGACCGACCGGC
>CALMAD010000479.1 GCA_937859105.1 uncultured Propionibacteriaceae bacterium | reverse complement strand
GGCCCCCACCGAGGTGGGGGCCCTTCGTAGACTGTGCGCCTCAGATCACTTGATGATCTTCGTCACGTTGCCGGCGCCGACGGTGCGGCCGCCCTCGCGGATCGCGAACTTGAGGTTGTCCTCCATCGCGATCGGCTTGTTGAGGTGGACCGTCATCGAGGTGTTGTCGCCAGGCATGACCATCTCGGTGCCCTCCGGCAGCTGAACCACACCGGTCACGTCAGTGGTGCGGAAGTAGAACTGCGGGGAGTAGTTGCTGAAGAACGGCTTGTGACGGCCGCCCTCCTCCTTGGTCAGGACGTAGACGTTGCCCTCGAAGTCGGTGTGCGGCGTGACCGAACCCGGCTTGCAGATGACCATGCCGCGCTCGACATCGTCCTTCTTCGTGCCACGGAGCAGCAGGCCGACGTTCTCGCCCGCGCGACCCTCGTCGAGGATCTTGCGGAACATCTCGACGCCCGTGATGGTCGTCGACTGCTTCGCCTCGTGAATGCCGATGATGTCGACCGTCTCGCCCGTCTTGACGATGCCGCGCTCGATACGACCGGTGACGACCGTGCCACGACCGGTGATCGTGAAGACATCCTCCACCGGCATCAGGAACGGCTTGTCGGTGTCGCGCTCAGGCTGCGGGATGTAGTCGTCGACCTCGTTCATGAGCTCGAGGATCGACTCGGTCCACTTCGGGTCGCCGTTCATCGCCGGGAACGCCGCGACGCGCACGATCGGCAGGTTGTCGCCGTCGAACTCCTGCGAGCTGAGCAGCTCGCGCATCTCCATCTCGACGAGCTCGATGAGCTCCTCGTCGTCGACCATGTCGCACTTGTTCAGCGCGACGACGATCGCGGGGACGCCGACCTGGCGGGCCAGCAGGATGTGCTCACGGGTCTGCGCCATCGGGCCGTCCGTCGCCGCGACGACGAGGATCGCGCCGTCCATCTGGGCGGCACCCGTGATCATGTTCTTCACGTAATCGGCGTGCCCGGGGCAGTCGACGTGCGCGTAGTGACGCTTCTCGGTCTGGTACTCGACGTGCGCGATCGAGATCGTGATGCCGCGCTGACGCTCCTCGGGGGCCTTGTCGATCTGATCGAAGGCCGAGACGGCGTTCAGCTCGGGGTACTTGTCATGGAGCACCTTCGTAATCGCCGCGGTGAGCGTGGTCTTGCCGTGGTCGACGTGCCCGATGGTGCCGATGTTTACGTGCGGCTTGGTCCGCTCAAACTTGGCCTTTGCCACTGGGGCTCCTCTTTCCTTCTCGCCGCTGGGACAGCGACGCATTTGTATGTTGAACTAACTGACTGAAGGCTCGGTCGCGCGAGCGCGTACCCGCCCAAGTTTTGTCTACCGCACGCGGTTGCGTCAAACTGAGCCACCGCGTGCGGAGAGCGATCATGCGATCGGCGTCGCGATCATTCGCCGCCGCCGCGACCCTTCTCCCGGATCTCCTCTGCCAGGGAGTTGGGCACCTCGCCGTACGAGTCGAACTCCATCGAGTACGACGCCTGCCCGGACGTCTTCGACCGAAGGTCGCCGACGTAGCCGAACATCTCCGACAGCGGGACGAGCGCGTGCACGACCTGGTTGCCGTGCTGCTCCTCCATGCCCTGCACCTGGCCGCGGCGGGAGTTGATGTCGCCGATCACGGTGCCCAGGAAGTCCTCGGGTGTCGTGACCTCGACGGCCATCAGAGGCTCGAGCAGCGCCGGGTCGGCCTTGCGGGACGCCTCCTTGAACACCATCGAGCCGGCGATCTTGAACGCGAGTTCGCTGGAGTCCACGTCATGGTAGGCGCCGTCGAGCAGCGTCACCTTGATGTCCTCCACCGGGTAGCCGGCCAGCGGACCGAAGGCCATGGCCTCCTGGATGCCCTGGTCGACCGACGGGATGTACTCGCGCGGGATGCGGCCGCCGGTGACGGCGTTCACGAACTCGTAGCCCTTGCCGGCTTCCTGCGGCTCGAGCGCGATGATGACCTTCGCGTACTGGCCGGAACCGCCCGACTGCTTCTTGTGCGTGTACTCCGCCTTCTCCACGGGACGCCGCAGCGTCTCGCGGTAGGCGACCTGCGGCCGTCCGATGTTCGCCTCGACATGGAACTCGCGCTTCATGCGGTCGATCAGCACCTCGAGGTGCAGCTCGCCCATGCCGGCGATGATCGTCTGGCCCGTCTCCTCGTCCGTGTGGACGCGGAACGTCGGGTCCTCCTCCGCCAGCCGCTGGATGGCGTTGGAGAGCTTCTCCTGGTCGGACTTCGTCTTCGGCTCGATCGCCTGCTCGATGACCGGGTTCGGGAACTCCATCGACTCCAGCACGATCGGGTGCTGCGGGTCGCAGAGCGTCTCGCCGGTCGTCGTGTCCTTCAGGCCCATCACCGCGCAGATCATGCCGGCGCCGATCGACTCGATCTCCTGCCGCTTGTTGGCGTGCATCTGGTAGATCTTGCCGATCCGCTCCTTGCGGCCCTTCGTGGCGTTCAGCACCTGCTGGCCCGCCTTCAGGACGCCGGAGTAGATGCGCACGTAGGTCAGGCGGCCCAGGTGCGGGTCGGCGGCGACCTTGAACGCCAGGATGCTCAGCGGCTCCTCAGACGACGCCGCACGCTTCTCGACGATCTCCTCGTTGCCGGGCTTGAAGCCCTCGACCGGCGGGATGTCCATCGGGGACGGCAGGTAGTCGATCACGGCGTCCAGCATCGGCTGCACGCCCTTGTTCTTGAACGACGTGCCGCACACCACGGCGGTGATCTTGTTGGCCAGCACGGCGCGACGAATCGCGGCCTTGATGGACTCGACCGAGAGGTCCTCGCCCGAATCCTCCGCCAGCAGCCACTCCTCGCCGAACTCGTCGTCGTTGTCCGCGAGAACCTGGATGAGCTCCTCGCGGGCCTCGGCCGCGGCGTCCGCCAGATCGGCCGGGATCTCCTCGACCGTGTAGTCCTCACCGATCTTCGTCTCGCCGTGCCACATGAGCGCGCGCATCTGCACCAGGTCGACGACGCCGGTGAAGTTCGCCTCGGCGCCGACGGGCAACTGCAGGACGGCCGCAGTGGCGTTGAGACGCTCGCGGATCGTCTTCACGCAGTAGTCGAAGGACGCGCCCGTGCGGTCGAGCTTGTTGATGTAGCAGATGCGCGGGACGCCGTAGCGCGTCGCCTGGCGCCACACGGTCTGGCTCTGCGGCTCCACGCCCGCGACCCCGTCGAACACCGCGACCGCGCCGTCGAGCACGCGCAGCGAGCGCTCCACCTCGACGGTGAAGTCGACGTGCCCCGGGGTGTCGATGATGTTGATCTGGTGGTCTTTCCAGTACGTGGTCGTCGCGGCCGACGTGATCGTGATGCCGCGCTCCTGCTCCTGCTCCATCCAGTCCATCGTCGCGGCGCCGTCATGCACCTCGCCGATCTTGTAGTTGATGCCGGTGTAGAACAGGATGCGCTCGGTGGTGGTGGTCTTGCCCGCGTCGATGTGTGCCATGATCCCGATGTTGCGGACCTTGGCCAGGTCGATCTTCATGTCAATGGCCACGGGTTGTCTCCCTTGAGTTTGTCATTCGTTCGTATTCGACGTGGGCGGCACGAAGCTCTCCCCCGCTGACGCGAGGGAGAGCTCGGTCAGTGATCACCAGCGGTAGTGAGCGAAGGCGCGGTTCGCCTCGGCCATCTTGTGGGTGTCTTCGCGCTTCTTCACGCTCGCGCCGAGACCGTTGCTCGCGTCGAGGATCTCATTCATGAGCCGCTCGGTCATGGTCTTCTCGCGGCGGGCGCGGGAGTAGCCGACCAGCCAACGCATCGCCAGCGTGGTGGAGCGGGTGGGCTTCACCTCGACCGGCACCTGGTAGGTCGCGCCGCCGACGCGGCGGCTCTTCACCTCGACCGCGGGGCGG
>CALMAD010000478.1 GCA_937859105.1 uncultured Propionibacteriaceae bacterium | reverse complement strand
GGCTGGGGGCCTCGGGGGCGGCGGGCTGGGGGTGACGGTCGTGGGGTCGGGCTTGGGGTCGTGGGGCCAGGCGTCCGGCCCCTCAGCGCCAATCAGCGCCCCTCGAGCTCGCCGAGCGTCGCGTACGCGTTGGTGATGGCGGTGACGCGGGCGTCTCCGGCGTCCGCCATGAGGGTGCTCGCGGAGTTCGACAGCAGCGCGACCAGGCTCATCGCCGAGGCGTACGAGCTGAACGGCCCGGACATGTGGATCGGGCATTCGAGCCAGACGTCCGCGCCGGCGGCGTGCCGTCGCCCGGTCGGGTCGGTGATCGCGATCACGCGCGCCGGGGACGCCTGCGCCCAGCGCGCCAGCCGGGCGAACCCCTCCAGGCGCCGGCGCAGGCCGACGAGCACGAGGACGTCGTCCGCGTCGAGCTCGACGAGGTCCTCGGCCAGCGACTGCCCCGGCAGCGGCAGCACCCGCACCCCCGGACGCACCTGGGCGAGCTGCTCTCGCAGGTGCAGCGCCACCGGGTAGCCGTTGCGGTGCCCGACGACCACGACGTGGGCGGCCTCGACGAGCAGCCGCACGGCCGGCGCGATGCGCTCCTCGTTGGCGGTCATCATGCGGCGGAGGTTCGCCACCTCGTCGCCCAGGTGATCGCCGATCGCGACGCCCGGGGCGTTCGCCAGCGGGACGCCGAGCACGTGCATCGTCCGGGCCTCGTCGCGCAGTTCCGCGAACGACTCGTAGCCGAGGCGCCGGTAGAGGCGGCTCAGGGTCGCGCGCGACACCCCGCTCAACTCGGCCAGCTCGGCCGAGCTGTACACGGCCAGGTCGTCGGCGTGCGCGAGCAGGGTCTCCGCCGCCCGCAACTCCTGGCCGGACAGGTCGGCGTAGACCTCTTCGATGCGGTCGCGGACGGTCATCACCCGTCCGATCGCCGCTCCCGCGCGACCGCCCACACGGCGTCCTCGAAGGCGTCGATCGCGAGGGCGACATCCTCGGTGAGCACCGACTCGTCGGGTGCGTGGCTGATGCCGTCGTGGCAGCGCGTGAACAGCATCGCGATGTCGCACAGGTCGGCGACCGCCATCGCGTCGTGGCCGGCGCGCGACCACATGGCCATCGGGGTGTCCGTGGTGCCGGTCGCCTCCTGGATGCCGGCGGCGACGGCATCCATGAGCGCGGGCGCGCAGGCGACCGAGTGGGCGCCGTGGAGCTGGTTCACGGTGAGCGTCAGGCCCCGCCGCTCGCAGATCTCGGTGAGGGCGGCCTCGATCTCGGTCCAGGCGGAGTCGCGGGCGGCGTCGGTCTCGGCGCGCAGGTCGAGGCTGAACTCGGCCTGACCAGGGACGACGTTCACCGCGCCGGGCTGCACGGTGAGGCGTCCGACGGTCGCGACGACGTCGCGCTCCTTGCCGATGCGTTCGATCGCGACGACGGCCTCGCTCGCGCCGACGAGGGCGTCCTTGCGGCGGGGGTACGGCGTGCCGCCCGCGTGGCGGGCCTCACCGGTGACGGTGATGCCGAAGCGGCGGGCGCCCGCGATCGACGTGACGACGCCGAGCGGCAGCCCGGCGGCCTCCAGGTACGGGCCCTGCTCGATATGGGCCTCCAGGTACCCGACGACCTCGTCGGCGGCCTTCGCCGCCTCGCCGACCCGGGCCGGGTCGAGCCCGAAGTCGCGGAACGCCTGCTCCAGGGTGACGCCGTGGGCGTCCTCGAGGGGCCACAGGTCGTCCGTCCAGGTGCCGGCCAGCGCGCGCGAGCCGAGCAGCGTCGCGCCGAACCGGACGCCCTCCTCCTCGTGGAACGCGTACACCTCGATCGCGAACGGCAACTCGGACGCCCGCGGCGCGAGCCGGCGGGCCACCTCGATCGACGTCAGGACGCCGAGGATGCCGTCGTAGCGGCCGGCGTCCGGCACCGTGTCGAGGTGCGAGCCCAGAATCAGCGCGGGCAGGCCGGGCGTCGCGCCATCGAGGCGTCCGACGCGGGAGCCCGCGGCGTCCTGCCAGGTCTCCAGGCCGGCCTCGCGCATCCAGCCCTCGGCGACGGCGTCGACGCGGGCGTGCTCGGGGCTGAGGTAGACGCGCTCGATGCCGTCGGGCATCGCGGAGTACGTGGCCAGTTCGTCGCAGCGCTCCATGACGCGGCGGGCGTCGGCGAGGCTGGCGTCCGGGACGGTGGGGGTCGGGCTCATGCGAGTTCCTCTTCGTAGTGGGCGAGGGCGGCGCTCACGCCGCCGCCGGGCGGGACGTCGAGGCCGGAGAGCCGCAGCTCGGATTCCAGCGCCGACAAGGTGGTGAGCACCGCGTCCTGGCGGGCGTTGTAGCCCATGACGCCGACGCGCCACACGACGCCCGCCAGCGGCCCGAACGACGTGCCGATCTCGATGCCGAAGTGGTCGAGCAGGCCGGCGCGGACGGCGTCCCCGTTCACCGCGTCGGGGATCTCGACGGCGATGACGTTGTTCATCCGGTGCTCCTGGTCGCCGTACAGCGACAGGCCCAGACCGCGCAGCCCGGCGGCCATGGCCGAGCCGTGCAGCGCGTGGCGGGCGACGGCGGCGTCCATGCCCTCGTCGGCGAGCAGGCGCGCGCACTCGCGCGCCGCGTAGAGCATCGACGTGGCCTCGGTGTGGTGGTTGAGGCGCTGGGGGCCCCAGTAGTCCATGATCATGCCGAGATCGAAGTAGTTGGACGCGATGCGCACCCCGCGCTCCTGCGTGCCGTCGGCGATGCCGGCCTCGATGTGCCGGCGCCCGGCGATGACCTCACGGGCGCGCTCGCTGATGGAGATCGGCGCCGACCCCGACGGGCCGCCGAGGCACTTCTGCAGGCCGGCGGTCGCGACGTCGATGCCCCAGGCGTCCATCTCGAACGTGTTGCCGCCCAGGGACGCCGTCGCGTCGACGTAGCTCAGGACGCCGTACTTGCGGCAGAGCGCCCCGAGGCCCTCCAGGGGCTGATTCATCGTCGTGGACGTGTCGCCCTGCACCGTGGCCAGCAGCGTGGGGGAGTGCTCGACGATCGCCGCCTCGAGTTCGTCGTCGGTGAAGACGGTGCCCCAGGGCCGTTCGATGGTCACGACGTGGGCGCCGACCCGCTCGGAGATCTCCTTCAGCAGCAGCCCGAAGCGGCCCATCACCGGCACCAGCACCGTCTCGCCGGGCTCGACCAGCGAGACGATCGCCGCCTCGATCGCCGACCGCGACGTGCCGTCGACCAGCATCGTCGCCCAGTTCTCGGTCTTGAAGACCGTCCGGTAGAGCTCCATCGTCTCGTTCATGGCCGCGGTCATCCACGGGTCGTACTGCCCGACGAGGGGGGACGCCATCGCGCGGGTGACGCGGGGGTCGGCGTTGATGGGGCCGGGGCCCATCAACAGCCGGGCGGGCGGGTTGATCTGGTCGAAGCTCATGGGTGCCTTTCGGGAGCGGGACGGGTGGGTGGTCGGTGGATGAGTCGCGGCGTGGGTGCCGACGGTAGCGGACGCCCGCGGCGTCCGGACGCCTCAGCGACGAAACAGTTCGCGTCCGGCGGGGACGGCGTCGGGGCCGCGGTCGAGCTCGGCGCCGCGCAGCCAGACGCGGCCGACCGTGCCGCCGAAGGCGCAGCCGTCCCAGGCGGAGATCGGGTTCTTGTGGGCGAGCCGCCGGACG
>CALMAD010000477.1 GCA_937859105.1 uncultured Propionibacteriaceae bacterium | reverse complement strand
CGTCGTTCCCGACGTCCTGATCGCCGCCGACGCCCCCCGGCCGCCCGAGCCCAGCCCGGTCGGCTTCCGGCTCGCGGCGCGGCACCTCGGCGTCCCGACGCGGGACGCGACGGCCGTCGTGGCGACGCGGACCGGGCATCAGGCGGCGCTGCTCGCCGGCTGCCTCCCGGTGCTCCTGACGCCGACGCGCCCCCTCGACTCCCTGCTGCGCGAGGGGCGTCCACGCCCGGTCAGCAGCCTGCTCGCGGCCCTGTTCCACGCCCGCGCGACGCGTGGGGCGTCCCTGTGGGCCCTGTTCGACGTGTTCGTCGACTCCGGGCTGGCGATCACCAGGGATGTCGCGACCGGGACGTCCGCGCCCGAGCGACGCCTCGTCCCCCGGCATGCGCGGTAGACGCGGCATGCGCGGTCGGCGCGCTCACCAGCGCTGGCCCTCCTCGGAGGGCACCTGATCCAGCAGGCCGGCGAGCTCGTGCCCAGCGAGCCACGGCTCCAGGGACCCGATGATCGTCGGCCCCAGCCGGGACGAGATGGCGGTCACCTCGCGGGACAACCGGCCCGCGCCCAGGTCGTGCTCGATCAGCTCCGTCGGCACTCGCGGCAGGGTGAGCCACACCGGCACGGCCAGCTCGAACGCGTCGTGCAGGGCGCGCAGCGCGGCCCAACCGTCGGACGCCTCCGCTGCCTGCTCGCGGACGCGCGCGTGCGCCTCGTCGGCCGCCGCGCGGTAGGCGGGCAGCTGCCACGCGGCCTCGGCGATCCGGGCGGCGTCGGCGGGGGCGACGGCCCAGCGGCCGGTCTCGATCAGGACGTCGGGGCCGCGCAGCCCCACGAAGTCCGCGACGAAGGCGGGCTCCTCGAAGCCGAGCAGCACCCCCGGACGCGGCGCCGCGAACCCCACCTCGAACGCGGCCGCCCGCAACCGGTCGCGCTCGGTGCGCCGGCTCTCGGGAAGGTCGTAGAGCACCTGCCAGAACGAACCGTGCCAGGCCGGCGCCGGCTGCTCCCCCATCCGGATGCTGTCGAACCGCCGCAGCATCGGCCCCGCGAGCCGGTAGACGGCGACGCGCCCGGCCCGCTCGGTCGTGACCCACCCGCGGCGGCGCAGCCGCGTGAGCAACTGCCGCGCCGCCGAGCCGCCCATGCCGAGCCGCTCCAGGAGCGCGATCAGGATCGGGCCGGGCATCCCCCCCGCCGAGCACACGCCGAACGCGAAGCCCAGCGTCGCGGTCCCGCGCGGCGGCCGCATCGCACGTTCCACCCGGGCATTCTATATTCAAGACAAGTCTGTTACGTTGCGTGCCGAGCATCATCCATATCCCCGGGAGTCATCATGAGCCAATCCGAGAGCAAGCCGGCGACGGCGTCCGGCCGGCGTGGCGCGATCGTCGCCCTGCTGCCCACGCTCCTGCTGAGCGTCGCGTTCCCGCTGGTCGTGTTCAACCTCTGCAAGAGCGCGGGGATGTCCGACCTCGCGGCCTACCTGTGGGCCGCCGCAGGCCCCCTGATCGAGACTGTCGGGACGGCGATCGTCCGTCGGCACACCAACTTCGTCTCGCTGCTGATCCTCGCCCTGACGCTGGTCTCGGCCGTGGTGACGGTGGTCGGCGACACGTCGCCGGTCGTCCTCCTGCTGAAGGACTCCGTGCTCACCGGCGTGTTCGGCCTGATCTGCCTGGGCAGCCTCGTGATCGGACGCCAGCCGCTCATGTTCCACTTCACGCAGAGCTTCGGCATGGCCGGCAACCCCGCCCGGGCCGCCGAGTTCGAGCGCCAGTGGGACACCAACCCGCCCTTCCGGCACATGTTCCGCACGATCACGGCCGGGTGGGGGGCGGGCTACCTGCTCGAGGCGGCGCTCAAGGTCGTCGTGGCGCTCACCCTGCCGTTCACCGCCGCCTTCAACATCAACCAGGTTTCCCCCCTGGTCTTCGCCGTGGTGCTCGCCGCATGGACCATCCTGTACGTCCGCCGCACCAAGGCGCGGGGCGAGGAGCGCAGGCGGGCCGCGGCCGCCGCGGCTGGTCAGGAGGCTGGCGTCCCCTCCGAGTGAGGACGCCGCCGGCCGTCACGATCGCAGCCGCCGTTGGGGCCCGCGCTCACGCTGGCGCGCTCACGCCAGCGCTCACAGCGCCGGGATCACGGGGCCGCGCTCACAGCGCCGAGATCACAGGGTCGTCGTCACAGCGCCGGTTCACAGGGCCGCTATCAGCAGCAGCACGACCGCGACGAGCGGGAACGCGCCCTGCTTCACAGCGGCTGGGCGCTTGTCGGGCGACGTCGCCGCGAGCAGCAGCGCGGCTGCCAGCATCGAACCGGTGCCGGCCGCCATGAGCGCGACGCCCACGGACGCCGCCCCCACTCCCGCCGCGACGACCCCCGCCAGCGCGATCAGCGCCAGGAACAGGTTGTAGAAGCCCTGGTTGAACGCCATCTCCTTGGTCGCCTCGGCGTCCTCGGGCGTGGTCCCGAATACGGCGCGCGCCCGCCCGGTCCAGGCGAAGGACTCCAAGTACCAGATGAACACGTGAAGGGCGGCGGCCAGGGACGCGAACACAGCGGCGGCGATCAGCATGCGTGACAGCGTGTCACGATCGGGACGCCGCGCGCGTCCGCCGCACCGGCGTCGGCGCGCCCCGCTCGCGCCAGTGCGCTCGTCCTCTGGTTCTGCTTCCGTTTCGGAAGCAAAGCCGAGGGACGCAGAGGCTCACGACCGCCGGACCCCGGGGCGTCCCTGAGCGCCCGTCCGCTCTGCTTCCGCAATGGAAGCAAGACGGGCGAGCGAAGCGGCCGATCTACGGGCGGGGGCTACTGCACCTGATCCAGCGGCACCTGATCCAGCGGTACCAGGTGCCGCCGGCTGATCTCCCGGACCTTCTCGACCCGCTTGACGTACTTCTCCGTGCCGAAGAAGTCGGTGGTCATCCACACCTTGACGATCTCGAGCGCGATCGCCGAGCCGATGATCTTGCCGCCGAGGCAGAGCACGTTCGAGTCGGTGTGCTGGCGGGCCAGGGCGGCGCAGAAGGGATCCTGGCAGACGACCGCGTCCACCCCAGCGATGCGGTTGGCGATGAGCGCCGACCCGTAGCCGACGCCGTCGACGAAGATGCCGCGATCCACCTCGCCGCGGCCCACGGCGAGCGCGGCCGGGTAGACGTGGTCGGGCAGGTCGGCGGGCTCGGTGCTCGGCGCGCCGAAATCGATGGTCTCGTGCCCCAGCTCGTGGAGCAGGGCGGCGATCTCGCCCTTCAACGTGAAGCCGGCATGGTCGCTGGCGAGTGCGATGCGCATGACCCGACCCTGCCAGACCGGACGCCTCCCGGCAGCCGAACGGCGTCCGAGGCCGGCCCCGATCGTCCAGCCGCTATTATACCGAACGGATCGTTTACTCGAGGAGACCCCCATGAGCGCGAGCGCGCTGATCGGCCGGCAGATTCGGCTCCGCCGCGAGCAGCGCGGCATGAGCCTCGCGACGCTCGCCCGCCGGGCGAAGATCGGCAAGGCCACCCTGTCGGGCATCGAGGCCGGCCGCGGCAACCCCACGATCGAAACACTGGACGCCGTCGCTGCGGCTCTCACGCTGCCGCTGGCCGACCTCCTGGTGCCAGCCGCCGACGCGGCGCCGATCGTGACGCGCGCGACGGAGTGGTCCGCGGAAGGGCCCCAGCGCGAGGTACTCCACCGGCTACCCGGCTCGTTCGGGCTGGAGTCGTGGCGGCTGCGGATGCGTGCGGGGGACGCGTTCGACGGCGTCCCCCACGCGACCGGCACGGTCGAGATGCTGTTCGTCGCCTCGGGCGAGCTCGTCGCCGGCCCCGCCGACGACCAAGTCGAGCTCGGCCCCGGCGACCACCTCGTCTTCCCGGGCGACCAGCCGCACCGCTACGCGACGACCTCCGGCGCGGACGTCCACGTCGTCATCGCCACCGCCCGGGGCTGACCCCTCGCCCCACCGCGCGGGTCCGTCGCGCGGCGCGCCGACGGCGTCCACTGTGAACACGAACGCCGTTGTGAACGGCACTTTTCCGCTGTGATGCTCCTGTGATGTTCATGCGAAGGCGTTGAGACACTGCGCGTCCACCGTAGAGCTACGACAATGATCCACGGAAGGACATGACATGATCGCTCAACGGCTCCAGCGTCTGGCGATCGGCGCGGCGGCGGTCGCGTGCTCCGGCCTGCTCGTCGGGTGCGCGAGCCTCGCGGACGCCGCCCCGCACACCCAGCCCGCCCCGGCCCAAGACAACGGCGTCGCCGCCCGCGCCGGCGTGACCTACCTCGCCGAATGCCTCGACGACGAACTCGTTCAGCGCCCCGGTACCTACACGCTGGCCTGCGCCGACGGCAACGAGCGCCTCGAGAAGCTCTCGTGGTCTGGCTGGGGCGAGGACAAGGCGACCGCGACCGGCGAGCTCGTCACCGCGACGTGCGAGCCGTCCTGCGCGGCGGGCAAGACGCTCCGCTACGCCGTCCGCGTGGAGGCGAGCGCGCTCGCCGAGGGTGAGGCCGCCGCGACCTACCGCACGCTCACCGTCTCCTCCGTCGGCAAGCCGCCGGCCGGCTACGCCGAGACCGAGACCTACCAGTTGCCCGGCATCACCCCCGGCGGTCCCGGCACGATGGCCGACGCACCCGCGGACTCGCCGTCCGCAACGCCGTCCGCAACCCCGTCCCGCTGAGCCGCGTCCGCGGGCGCTTGCGCCCGCGGCGTCCGCTCTGATCGGCGAAAGCCACCCCAACCCCCTACCCACGCGACCCGGCGCGCCCAGGACTTGCCGCGCTGACTCGCGCCCACGTTCGCCCGTGATCGCTCGAGCGCGCCCAGAACCAGGAGCTCATCGTGTTCACCCCGCTGTCTTCACCCACTCTCAGGAGCAACCGTCCCGGCAGCCGCCGGACCCATCTCGCC
>CALMAD010000476.1 GCA_937859105.1 uncultured Propionibacteriaceae bacterium | reverse complement strand
ACCGCGACGCCCATTCCCCGCACCCTGCAGCTGGCCATGACGGGCGTGCGCGAACTCTCCATCATCGCCACCCCGCCGGTGGACCGCCTCGCGGTGCGCACCTTCACCACGCCGTTCGATCCGCAGGTGGTGCGCGAGGCGTTCCCGAAGGCGGACCTGCCGCAGGCCGTCCGCTCGACGGGCCTGGAGCCGGAGTTGCGGGTCGCGGCGTCGGCCGGCCTGGCCGACGAGTTGGCGGGCATCGTGCGCGGGCTGCTGGGCGAGGTCGCCGGAACCGTCGGCGTCATCGTGCCGCCGTCGCGCCTGGACGCCGTCCGCGATCAGGTGCGCGAGCGCCTGGGGTCGGAGGCCGGCGCCGAGGACGCCGACCGCGCCTGGTTCATCACCCCGCTCGAGGCCAAGGGCCTGGAGTACGACGCGGTCGTCGTCGTGGACCCCGACGGGGTCGTCGCGGAGAGCCCCGGAGGCGTTCGGGTGCTGTACGTAGCGCTCACACGTCCGACCCAGCGGCTGGTCACCCTCGATCTGGACGCCCCCGGCGCCTGGCGTCCGCCGGGCGTGGGCGTTTCTACCTGACGTTCTCCACACTCTGAGGTGGAGAACGTCACACGTCTCCTCGTCGGCCCGCCGTCACGGACGCCCGGAGCGGGGCGGCGGGCCACCCGATGTCACACAGTCGTGCGCGAACCCATGCGCGCTGGATCCACCAGGACGCCGTTCTGGCTGGGCCTCTCGACAACCAGAGTCCGCCCGTTCGCACCATGGGGAGCGCGCACGGGCTCGCGGACAACACCAGGCGCGCAGACGACATCAGCCTCGCCAACGCGCCAGAGCGCACCCACCGCGCCCGGAAGACCCTCAGCGCCCGAGGGCGTCCCTCACCGCACCGGCATCGTGCGCAGGTTGGCGAGGATTTCCGCGGTCGCCTTGGAGCGATTCAGCGTGAAGAACTGCAGCCCCGGCGCCCCGGCGGCGAGAACATCGTCGGCGAGCGCCGTCATCAGCTCGATGCCCACCTCCCGGAACCTCGCCCGATCGCCGGCGACGGCCCGCAGCCGCGCCTCGAAGTCGGCGGGCATCGCGGCCCCCGACAGGGCGGCGAACCGCTCGATCTGGCTCGGCACGGTCACCGGCATGATGCCGGCGATGATCGGGATCGTCCCCCCCAGCGCCCGGAACCGCTCCACGAGCGCCACATAGGAGTCCACCGAGAAGAACAACTGCGTGATCGCGAACGACGCCCCGGCCTGCTCCTTCTCCAGCAGGATGCGGGCGTCCAACTCGGCCGACCCCTCGGGGTGCGGATCGCAGAACGCGGCGACGCCGACGATGAAATCGCCCTCCGACTTCGCCAGACGTACCAGCTCGGTCGCGTTCGCCAGCCCCTGGGGGTGCGGCTCGAACCGCCCGCCACCCGGCGGGTCGCCGCGCAACGCCAGCACATGGGTGACGCCCAGCCGCTGGTAGGCGGCCAGCGCCCGCCGGACCTCCCCGACCGGCTGCCCCGCCACCGTCAGGTGCCCCATCAGCGGCGTGTCGGTCGCGCCCCGGATCGCCCCGACGGCCGCGAACGTCTTGTACCGGCTCGCGCCCGTCGCCCCGTACGTCACGGACACCCAGTCGGGGCGCAACGGCCCGAGGGCGTCCACGGTGCCGATCAGTTGCTGCACCCCGGCGTCGTCGCTGGGCGGGAAGAACTCGAACGAGAACGTCGCATGCTCGCGGAGTCGGTCCACGATCGTGGTGACCTGCGAAGTGGGCATAGCGGTCACCCTAGGCCAGCGGCCCCTCCGGCCTTTGGATAGGCTCAGTTCGTGGTCACACTCGACGCGTCCGATCCCGCCGGGGCCGGCCTGCGCGACGCCGTCGGCGACGCGCTCGAGGCGTTCCTGGACGCCGCCGGCGCCACGCTCGACGACATCAGCCCGCGCCTCGCGCCCGTCTGGGAGCGCGCCCGGCTGTTCACCCGCGGCGGCAAGCGCCTGCGCCCGGCGTTCTGCCTGTGGGGGCACGCCGCGGTCGGCGGGGAGCCGTCCGACGCGCTCGTGCGCGCGGCGGCGTCCCTCGATCTTCTGCACGTGTCCGCGCTCGTGCACGACGACGTGATGGACGCCTCCGACTCGCGCCGCGGCGTCCCGGCCGCCCACCGGCAGTTCGAGGCCGACCACCGCGAGGCCGGCCTGCGGGGGGCGTCCGAGGCGTTCGGCGTGGCCGGCGCGATCCTGCTGGGCGACCTGCTGCTCGTCTGGTCCGATGAGCTGTTCCGCTCCAGCGGGCTGGACGCCGCGGCGCTCGTCCGCGCGGAGCCGTACCTGCAGGCGGTCCGGACGGAGGTGACCGCTGGCCAGTACCTCGACTCGCTCGCCCAGGCGCACGACCCGTGGGCGATCGTCACCGGGCCGGGCGGCGCCGGCGAGCTCATCGACATGATCGGGCGCGTCGTCACGTACAAGTCCGCCTGCTACACCGTGCAGCGGCCGCTCAACATCGGCGGCGCGCTCGCGGGGGTGTCCCCCGAGCAGCAGGACGTCTTCACCCGCTACGGACGCCCCCTCGGCCGGGCCTTCCAGTACCGCGACGACCTGCTCGGCGTGTTCGGCGACGAGTCCCTCACCGGCAAAGACAGCGGCGAAGACCTCCGCGAGGGCAAGCTCACCCTGCTGCTCGCGCAGACCGTCATCAACGCCTCCGAGCCGGACGCCGCCCGCCTCGCCCAGCTCGTCGGCCGGCCCGACCTCACCCCCGCCCAGGTCGACGACGCGCGCGAGATCATCGTCTCCTCGGGCGCGCAGCGTCTCGTCGAGGACGCGATCGAGCGCGAGTTGGACGCCGCCCTCGCCGCGCTCGACGGCGCGCCCCTGACGTCCGACGGCGTCCGGGCGCTCACGAACCTCGCGCACGCCGCGGCGAACCGGGCGTTCTGAGGGACGCCGGATTGTCCGATCGCCCGCCCGGCCGACCGCCCAGGTCAGCCGATCGACAGCCCGTCGTCGCGCGGCTTCGGCGGGTACGGGAACGCCTCGGCGTCGCCGACGAGCGGCCCGGACTTGAACGCCGACATCGTGACGGCCTCCATCGCCGGGTCGTGCCACACCTCCTGCAGCTTCGCCCGGAAGGCCGCCGCGGCCTGCTGCGGGTCCTTCGCGCGGGACAGTGCGCGCGACACCATCACCCGGCGCGCCCCCGCCTCCAGGACGACGTCGAGGTAGTCCAGCGTGATGCCGCCGGCCGCGAACCACGGCTTGCTCTCCGGATCGGCCGGCGGGGCCAGTTGGGCGGTGTACTCGATCGCCGTGATGTCCGCGTTGACCACGAGGTAGTCGACGGCCTCGTCGGCGAGCGCCCGCGCGATGTCGTCAGCGTCCCGGCACGAACGCCCCACGACCGCGAACTGGTGCAGCGACCGGCGGGCCTTCTTGGCGTCCGAGCCGTCGTCGGGCAGGTGCAGGACGTCCGCCGCGAACTCACCGGCGATGTCGGGGTTTCCGAACGTCGCCAGCAGCGCCTGATGCTGCTGCGCGGCCGTGCGCAGCGTCGCGAGGGCGTCCAGTTCGGCGCGCGTGTCGAGGTCGGCGTCGGCGAGCTGGATCATGTCGACCCCGCCCGCGAGCGCCGCCGACGCGAACGGCGCGAGGTCGCCCGTCGCGGCGCGGGCGTCCGTCACGAGATAGAGGCGGGCGAGTTTCAGCCGCGTGTCGATTCCCATCAATGCAGTCACGGGCGTCAGCATATGCAGGTTCCCGGCGGGTCGGGCGAGGAAGTGCACCGCGGTCCACCTAGTGTGACTACCGGTTCCGCACGGGCCCCTTCCCCAATCAAGTCCGGAGCGAACGTTGTGAGCACGCGCCGCCATGACCCGTGGCTGGGTCACGTGCTGGGCGACCGTTACGAGGTCGTCCGGCGGGTGGCGCGCGGGGGCATGGCGACCGTCTACGAGGCCCGCGACCTGCGGCTGTCGCGCACCGTCGCCGTGAAGGTGATGCACGACCACCTGGACGCCGACGACGATTTCGCCGCCCGCTTCGACTCCGAGGCCCGGGCCGCCGCCCTGCTGTCCCACCCGAACGTGGTCGCCGTGTTCGACCAAGGGATGGACGACGGGCGTCCCTACATCGTCATGGAGTTCGTCTCGGGCTGCACGCTGCGGCAGGTGATCACGCGCGAGGCGCCGCTCGCCCCCGCCCGGGCGCTCGACCTGCTCGAGCCGGTCGCCACCGCGCTCGGCGCGGCGCACGCCGCGGGCCTCGTGCACCGCGACGTCAAGCCCGAGAACGTGCTCATCTCCGACCGCGGCCAGGTGAAGGTCGCCGACTTCGGGCTCGCGAAGGCCGTCGCCGACGCGGCCCCGGCGGCCGAGGGCGAGATCGTCATCGGCACCGTCTCCTACATCGCGCCCGAGATCGTCGCGCGCGGCCACGCGGACGCCCGTTCGGACGTCTACTCGCTCGGCATCGTCCTGTACGAGTTGCTCACCGGACGCAAACCCCACCGCGGCGATACCCCGCTCGACGTGGCGTACGCGCACATCCAGCGCGACGTGCCGCCGCCGTCGGCGTCCTCGACGACGTCGCTGGTCGGCGGGCGCATCCCCGACTACCTGGACGCCCTCGTCGCGACCGCCACCTCCCGGACGCGGTCGCGCCGCCCCCTCGACGCCGCCGTGTTCGCCGCGCACCTGCGC
>CALMAD010000475.1 GCA_937859105.1 uncultured Propionibacteriaceae bacterium | reverse complement strand
CGCGAGGCGGCCGGCGAATGCGCCCAGGGCGTCCGCGGAGTAGACGCGCTCGTTCGCGTCGTGGATGAGGAAGCCGGGCCCGTTGTCGACGTCGAGCAGGACGGCGTTCCACGGGCCGCCGCGCGTGGGCGCACTCTCCGGAGACGCCCACGCGGCGATGTCGCCGGCGTGCAGCCGCACGCGCGGGTCGGACGCCACCCGCCCGAGCCGCTCGGTCACGCCGGCGCGCGCCCAGTCGAGCAGCGGCTCGGCCAGGTCGACGACGTCGACGCTCGTCGCGCCGTTGTCGAGCAGCGCCGACGCCGTGTAGCCCAACCCCAACCCGCCGACGAGCACGCGGCCAGGCGGGCGTCCGGCGGCGTCGGCCAGCGCGATCTCGGACGCCGTCTCGACCGAGTCCATCGCGAAGACGCCGTTGACGATCAGCTCGACGACGTTCCCGCGGGAGCGCAGCGCGACCTCGCCCGCGAGCGTGTCGGCCCGCGCGAGCGTGACGGGGGCGTCGTCGGGGGAGCCGGGGTGCATGCGCCCATCGTCGCCGACCCGGCGATGCCCGCTCAACCCGGACGCCGCCACGTAAGGCTTGGACGACCGTGCGAGAATCGCCCGCATGGCCCGCCCCAACCCGCCCGTGATCCACCTGCTCGTCGCGATGGTCGTGGTCCTCGTGCCGGTGTTCCTGATCGTCGCGTGGTTCACCCGGATTCCCGAGCCGCAGCCGAACGTGGTCGACGCTCGTCCGGTGGTCGCGGCCGCCCGGGAGGCCGGCTACCCGGTGCTGGCTCCGGCCGAACTGCCCGACGGCTGGGTCGCCACCCGCGCGCGGTGGACGCCGCGCGGCCGGGCGGGGCTGAACCGCGAGCCCGTGCCCGGCAACACGATCGCGCTCGGGTTCCTCTCGCCGGAGCGGCAGTACTTCGCGATCGACCAGCGGGACGCCCTCCCCGAGCTGCTCGTGCGCGACGTCACCCGCGACGGCCGGGCGGACGGCGAGTCCCGGGTCGGCGACGTGACGTGGACGCGGTACGTCTCGCAGGACCGGCGCACGCGCGCGCTCGTGCGCCTGGACGCCGACCACGCGACGATCGTGAGCGGCGACGTCCGCTACGACCAACTCGAGGCGTTCACGGCGACGCTACGGTGACGAGTCGGTTTCAGGAAAATCTACGGTCGCGTTTGTCTGTTTCTCAGGAGAACTTCGTGAGGTTCGTGGGTGCGACCGAATAGGTCCCCCGCACGGGGGACGCCCCGCGCTGAAGAATCACCGAACGGTGCGTCGATCGGCCGGGAAAGATTGCGAAATGCCCGTTAAATGCGGGAAGCCTCTCACCACCGCGTTGTGGTGAGGGCTTCATCTTCCTTGTTTTCACGGGGATGCGGTGTACCGCACCTTGGGTGGCCAGTACCCCCGTCTTGCCGACGAGGTTACGTGGCGTCGATCACGCCGATGGCGTCGTTCTCCACGGGGTCGATCTCTTGCGGGATCTGGACCGTGTAGAAGTTCAGCATCGCAACACTCCTTGTCAGGCTAGTAGTGGTGGACGGATGGACGGTGACCTGAGGTCAGTTGTTCTCGTCGCTGTCGATGTCGCCGAAGTAGTAGGCCTTGGCCATCGACTCGGCGCCTTCGAGCCACGCGCTGTAGAGCTTGTTGAGGCCCTCGGTGACGAAGTTCATGATGTCTGCCTTCCTGTTTTTCTTCCTGCCGGGTACCTCCCGACACCTCTAATGTAGCCCTAACGACTAAAAATCAAAACAGGGGGCGCCGCTTGTTGCCGTGAAAGTTGCAGTCCTTAATCTGTTCGTAGCTTTTCGGCCTCGGCGATCTTCGCCTTCGCGCCGTCCAGCCAGCGCTGGCAGACGGCCGCCAGCTTCTCGCCCCGCTCCCACAGCTCCAGCGACCGGGAGAGCGGGACGTTGCCCGACTCCAACTCCCGGACGACCTCGGTCAACTGCTCGCGCGCCTTCTCGTAGGTGGGCTCGTCGCTCATGATTCCTCTTCCTCGGGGTCGTGGGGTTCGATGTCGATGACCGCGGCGGCGACCTCGCCGTCGAGCAGCCGGGCGACGATCGTGTCGTCGGGCTCGAGCTGGGTCACCGACGTGACCGTCGAGCCGTCGTCCCTGGTCAGAATGGTGTAGCCGCGCTGCAGCGTGGCACGCGGCGACAGCGCCCGGACCCGGGCCAGCGTGTGCTCCAGCCACGCCTGCTCTCCGCGCACCGCCGCCGCGGCGGCGCGCCGGAGGCGTCCGGTGGCGTCGGTCACGCGCTCGCGAGCGATCTCGACGGACGCCCCCGGGTCGCGCAGCACCGGGCGCGAGCGGACGTCGGCGAGCCAGCGCGCCTCGCGCTCGAGGCGTCCGGCGATCGCCTGGCGGAGGCGCTGCCGGGCCTGCTCCAGGCCCGCGCGCTCGGCCTCGGCGTCCGGCACGACCCGCTTGGCCGCGTCGGTGGGCGTGGAGGCGCGCAGATCGGCCACGAGGTCGAGGATCGGCGTGTCGGACTCGTGGCCGATCGCGCTCACCACCGGCGTGC
>CALMAD010000474.1 GCA_937859105.1 uncultured Propionibacteriaceae bacterium | reverse complement strand
GAAGTTGTAGTTCCTGGGTTGGCCCCCACAGGGAACTGAATCGCACCGAAAGGAGGTGTTGCACGTCATGGTACCCGAAGTTCGTCTTTTTCTGAAGCAGCTTCAGCCTGCGGCTGTGTCTCGTGTCTCTCCTCCCGTGGTCTTCACGGGAGGGTCGGGCACGTGACGCTGACTGACTCTCCTGTTGTTGGGGCTGCCGGGTCGGCGGTCGATCGAGTGTGGAACGCTCTCGACGCCGGCGGGTTCAAGCCCGAGTCGATCCGGGGCGACAAGTTCATGGCGCTGTGCCCGGTGCACGGCGACACTCACCGCTCGCTGAGTGTGAAGTTCGACCGACGCCGCGAGGCGGTCTTGCTCAACTGCTTCACGTGCCACGCCGACTACCGCGACGTCGCCAGCGCGATCGGCCTGTCCGCCACCGACTTGTTCGACGCGCCTCTCCCCGAGAAGGACGCTCCGCGGCCCGCGAAGGGCAAGCCGAAGTTCGAGCCCGCGCACCGGGTGCCGCGCCGCATCACCGGCCTCGTCGACGTCGACGAGCTCGCCGGGGCGAAGTGGGAACAGGTGACGACCTACCCGTACGCCGACGCAGCCGGAACCGTGGTCGAAGAGGTCATCCGCGAGCAGGCCGTGGTCGACGGCGCCGTGCACAAGCGGTTCCGTCAGCGCTTCCGCTCGGCGGCCGGCCGCTGGGTCACCAAGAAGCCGGCCGCGTTCACCCCCGTCCTCTACCAGCACGCCGACGTGCTGCGTGCGATCGCCACCGACCAGCCTGTGTGGATCGTCGAGGGGGAGAAGGACGCCGACAACGCTGCCGCCCGCGGCCTGGTCGCGACCACGAACGCCCAAGGGTCCGGGTCGTTCCCCCGTGAGCTCGCCGACGTGTTCACCGGGGCCACGGTCAACGTGGTCGCCGATCGGGATAGCGCCGGCTACAAGCGGGCCGCGCAGCTGCACCACATGCTCGGCGAGGTCGGCGCGACGGTGACCCTGTACCGGCCGGCGATCGATGTTGACAAGGGCGATCTCACCGATCACCTCGAGGCCGGCCTGGGCGTCGAGGACCTGGAGGAGATCTCGGTCGGCAACGCCGTGCTGCTCCAGCTGATCGCTGACACGGTGAAGGGGATCGAAGCGATCGCCGTGTGCAGTGCGGAGATCCGCGCACACCAGGAGCTGGTCGCTTCGGGCGAGGATCCCGCGCAGCACGACGAGGACATCGCCGCGTGGGCGAAGGAGGCGCTGCTCCGCTACCGCCGGGTCGCTGCGAACGTCGGTGAAGTGGTGACGGCGACCGGTGCCACGGATCCCCTCAGCCGCACCGTGATGCAAGAGGCGGAGAACCTCGTCGACCAGGCCGCCCGCACCGCGCAGGAGGCCTACGACCTCACGGGTGTCCGCGTGCCGACCAGCATCACCGAGCGGCTCAAGCCCGCTGACCGGCGAGTGCAGTTTGGCGGCGACCGCGAGCACGAGGCCGGCGACCCGCCCGCGTTCACGGGCAACACGTTCATCCCCGGCGACGACGACACCCCCAACCGCGGCCGCGAGTTCACCGTCCGCAAGGGGCAGACCGTCGAGATCAAGTGGGAGCGCGATGGCGACGGGACCCGCCGCCGGTTCAACCGCGTCATCGACGGCTGGGGCGACATCCTCTCGGTCGCGTTCGAGGACAACGGCCAGGAGTCGGAGATCACCCGAGCCACCCACGAGATGACCGTCCGGTTCTCCCGCTGGGTCCGCGATGAGGAAGGGAACCCGGTCTACGAAGAGAACGGCAGCAACAAGATCGAGTCCCAGGTGGTCACCTGGGATGAGGAGCAGCTGCAGCGGGGGACGTGGGCTGACGCGCTGCCGTGGGTCGGGATGCTCGAGAACACGTCCCGCCGCGGCCGCGAGCTGGCGTGGGACGCCCTGCACAATGCCCGCCCCGCCCCGTACGCGCGAGAGCGCGTCTACACCACCACCGGGTGGCGCGAGGGAGAGGCCGGAAGCTACTTCGTCCACGCTGACGGGGCGATCACCGCGCAGGGTGCGATGCCGCTGCGGACACGCATGGTTGGCGGCATCGAGCATCTGCGGGTCGCTGAGCCCACCACCGAGGCGAAGGCGCTGCGAGCCGCGTGGGAGGGAAGCACCGTCCCACTGCGCGAGAAGCTGCCCGCCCGGGCGATGGCTCCCGTGCTGGGCCTGGTGTGGCGGGCGCCGTTCGCGCCCGTGCCCCACGTCTGCTACCTCAACGGCGCCGCCGGATCCGGAAAGTCCACGCTCGCCCGACTCGGCATGCACTACTTCGCGCCTGGCCTCGTGCAGCAGGAAGGCTCGCCCAAGACGATCCTCTCCGCCACCGCCGCAGGCGGATCCCAGTCCGGCATCGGCCTGATGCGGGTCGTCCGCTCCGCCGACTACATGCCCGTCCTCGCCGACGACTTCGTCGACATCGACGCGAAGAAGGCGGAGGCGCGCCTCGAGAACCTGGTCCGGGCACTGTTCGACGGCGGCGGCCACGTCGCCGGTAAGGCCCGTGGGGGAGTGACCGCGCAGGGCCGCATCAACGCGTCCGTCATCGCTACGGGCCAGATCGGCATCACCGGCTCCGCACTCCAGCGCCTGTTCACGATCGCGTTGAACCCGGGCGAGATCCCCGACAGCACCGCCACGTTCATGCAGCTCGAGGAGAAGACCCACCGCGAGGAGAGGGCACTCCTCGGCGCTGCGCTGCTGCAATGGCTCGCCACCCACCGCGACACGATCCAAGCCGAGTACTTCGACCCCGACAGCACCTCGCCGCTCAGCCTGCGCGCCCTCACCCTCGCCTGGACGCGACGTCTGCGCGATGTCCCGCACAACGACGGTGCACGCGGCCGCATGATCACCGCGGCCGTGGTCTCCGTCCACGGGATCGCTCTGATGCTGCGCATGCTCATCGAGAACAAGGCGCTCACCCGCGACGAAGCCAACGAGTTCTACGCCTGGGCCGAGGCGGGAATCGATGAAGGGATCCGGCTGCAGGACCCCGGCAGCGGCGACGTCGCACTGCTCACGATGGAACTGCTGCGCGAAGCGCTCGCCAGCCAGGCCGCGCACATCTCGCTCACCGATGGCGAAGCGCCGGACAACGCCGAGCAGCTCGGCTGGAGCCGCCGCGGCAAGCAGCCCAACGACGTCCTCGTCCCCAGTGGCCCGAAGGTCGGCACCATCAAGGTGCACAGCGACGGGACTGAACGGCTCTACCTGTTCCCGATGGTCACGTTCGAGGTCATCAAGAAGGTCGCCGCCGGCGCCGGCATGGGATTCAGCGACACCACCACCTCGATCGGCTCTTCGTTCGCCGGCGCCCCGCACTTCTGGATCACACCCGAGTTCACCAACCGTGACAGCAGCACCCAGCACACCGTCCGCCCGATCCAGGGCGGCCCCCCGATGAAGGTGTGGGACCTCCCCCTCAGCGCACTGTTCGGCGAGCACGGCAGCGACGACGACACCGATCCCGGCACCGATTCCCCGGACCCGTCGCTGTTCGACGGTCCCGTGAACTTCGGGGCACTGCTCGACGACACTGCCGCTGAGGACGCACACCCGGCGTCTGAAACGCTGCTCGAGATCCCCGACGGAGCGCTCATCGACGCAGCCCGCACCGGCCGCGATGGCCTCCGCCCCCGCCAAGCGCGCAGCGGTCGCTCCCGGATCGGGTTTCCGCGGCGTCGTGGGCGTGCTCGACGAGCACGGCGTTTGGCTCCCGGACGGTCAGTGCGTGCCGCTCCCGTTCCCCATCCGGCACATTGGCGATGCCGCGAAGGTCATCGCCAACCTCGGACTCGGCTACCGGCACCCGGGCGCCTGGAAGTCGGAGGACGGCCAACTGCTCGTGACGGATGCCGCGGCGCGCCAGCTCGGCCTCCCCGTCGACCAGCTGACCTCCCACGAAGGCCGTGAGCGCACGGAGGAGCTGTACAAGCTCACCGTCGACCACCCGTTCCTCACCGACGCGATCGCCGAGGGGTACGAGATCGGCGGCGCCCAGGTGGCCCTCAACCCGATGACCCGCGTGTGGATGCCCGGCAACGACCGGCTGCGGGGACGGTTCGCGTTGATGGCCGCGCTGCAGGACGACTTCACCGCGCTGTGCGCCGGTGACGCGGACAGCGCCACGATCGCGCGCCGCCTGCAGCGATACGCCGAGATGATCGGCAAGCCCTACGCGGTCAGCGCCGCAGTAACCGGCATCGACCTCATGCTCGATCTCGCGCCCAGCAAGGAGAAGCGCCTCGAGCGGTTCACCCCGCACACACCTGTCGGGCCGGCGGAGATCTCGACCCTCGAGTCGGACATCAACTGGCAGCGCAAGCCGGTGGGTGAAGAGCTCGAGCACACCTACGTGCACGCCTTCGACCGCGGCGGCTCCTACCTCGCCGGCGTCAGCGGCCAGCACTACGGCATCGGCGAGCCCCGGTACCTGCCCGAAGGCTCACGGATCGAGTTCAAGAGCACCACGCCCGGCTACTGGCGCGTCGTCCTCCCCGAGCGCCGCGAGGGGCTGCGCCCGAACCGGATCGAGCCGTCCAACCGCGCCAGCGAGATCGCCGGCACGAAGAGCTGGCTGA
>CALMAD010000473.1 GCA_937859105.1 uncultured Propionibacteriaceae bacterium | reverse complement strand
AGCCGGGGGTTCGCCAAGGACCTGAAGCCGCGCGCGATCACGCGCGACCTGGACTGGGGCGTCCCGATCCCGCTGCCGAAGTGGGAGAACGAGCCGATGAAGCGCATCTACGTGTGGTTCGACGCGGTCATCGGCTACCTGTCGGCGTCCGTCGAATGGGCGCGCCGCAGCGGCGACCCGGACGCCTGGAGGCGGTTCTGGACCGAGGGCAACGAGTCCTTCTACTTCATGGGGAAGGACAACATCACCTTCCACACGGTGATCTGGCCGGGCATCCTCACCGGCGCGAACGGGGAGGGTAGCCGCGGCGGCGAGCCGAGCGCGTTCGGGCGCCTCGACCTGCCGACGGAGATCGTGAGCAGCGAGTTCCTCACGATGTCGGGCTCGAAGTTCTCCACCTCGCGCAACAAGGTGATCTACGTGCGCGACTTCCTCGCCGAGTTCGGGCCGGACGCCCTGCGCTACTTCATCGCGGTCGCGGGCCCCGAGAACCAGGACACGGACTTCACGTGGGACGAGTTCGTCCGGCGCATCAACTTCGAGCTCGCCAACGAGTGGGGCAACCTGGTGAACCGCTCGATCTCGATGGCCTACAAGAACGTCGGCGCGATCCCCGAGGCGACCAAGCCTGAGCCGGTGGACGCCGAGCTGCTCGAGGCGTCCCGGGCCGCCTTCGAGACCGTGGGGGAACTGCTGGGCCGCTGCCGGTTCAAGCAGGCGATCAGCGAGGCGATGCGGGTGGTCGGGCTCGCGAACAAGTACATCTCCGACTGTGAGCCCTGGAAGCTCAAGGACGATCCGGAGCGCCGCGACACGGTCCTGGCCACCGCGCTGCAGGCCGTCGCCGACTGCAACACGCTGCTGACTCCGTTCCTGCCGCATGCGGCGCAGAAGGTGTTCGAGGCGCTCGGCGGCGAGGGCGTGTGGGCCGCGCAGCCCGAACTGGTGGAGGTCGATGAGGAGGGCGGGCCGGGCTACCCGGTGCTCCGCGGCGACTACGTGCACCAGCAGGCGCGGTGGGAGTCGATCCCGCTGAAGCCCGGCACGCCGCTGGCCAAGCCGACGCCGATCTTCCGCAAGCTTGACGAGAAGCTGGGAAAGACGGGGCCGGCCTGGGCGCCGGTCGCCTGAGAATCGCCCCGGCGGCAACCATGAGCGATCACCCCGTCGCACCTGTCGAAGCCATCGACCGCGCCTTGCGGCTCTTGGACGCCCTCGCTCGCGCCGGCGCCGACGGCGCGACGCTGGCCGAGCTGTCGGCGTCCGAGCAGTTGAACAAGTCCACCGCCTACCGCGCGCTGGCGACCCTGCGCGCCCGCGGGTTCTGCACCCAGCAGGGCGGGAACGGCCACTACGTGCTCGGCGCCGCCGCGATCGGGCTGGGGGACTCCTTTTACTCCGACGGCAGCCTGAGGACGCTGTTGCATCCCGCGATCCTCGCGCTCTGCCGCGAGGTGGACGAGCTGGTGCACCTCGGCGTCCTGGCGGGGGACCAGGTGGTGTACCTCGACAAGGTCGAGCCGGAGCGGTCGATCCGCGTGTGGTCGCGGGTCGGGCAGACCGTGCCGGCGGCGACGAGTTCGCTCGGCCGGGCCGTGCTGTCGCGCATCTGCGACAGCGTCGACCAGCTTCCGCCCTACCTGGCGGGGCTGCCGGCGTCCCAGCGGCCCGAACCGGCTCGCCTGTGGCGGATGCTGCAGGACGCCCGCCGGCGCGGCTTCGCGACGGAGTGGGGAGAGAACCAGCCGGGGGTGGCCTGCCTGGGCGTCCCGGTGTTGCGGGGCATCTCGGCCGTGGCCGCGATCAGCGTGACCGCCCCGGCGGAGCGCATGACGGCCGAGCGGTGCGACGAGCTGGCCGGCGTCGTCGGTGAGCTGGTGCCGCGGTTCCTGCCCTCGGGCCTGACGATTCCGCCGTTGGGCGGCAACTGAGTGCACTTTCGCCGGAACCGTTGCCGAGGCGTCCGGACGAGGGCAGACTGTGTTTTGAACAGCGCGCCGGGGTGTTTCTCCTGGCGAAACGACTCAGAGACGAGGTACGAGTGAGCGACCGTTTGAACCATGCGAACCTCCCCGAGGGGCACCTCATCGGGGCGGCGGCGCCGCAGCGGACGGGCATCGTCCACTTCGGGCTCGGCAACTTCCACCGGGCGCACCTGGCGGTGTACACCGCCAAGGCGCTGGCCGAGGAGCCGGGCGACTGGGGCATCGTCGGCATCGCGAACCGCTCCCACCGCGTCGTCGACGCGATGGAGGCTCAGGAGCACCTGTATTCGATCCTCACGCTCGACCCGGCCGGCGAGGAGGTCGGCGTCGTCGACGTGCACCGGCGCACGTTCGTGGCGGCGGAGGATGGCCCGCAGGTGCTCGAGGCGATCGCCGACCCGGCCCACAAGATCCTGACGATGACGATCTCGGAGGCGGGCTACCACCTCAACTCGCGCACGAACGAGCTGGAGACCTCCTCGCCCGACATCGCCGCCGACCTGGCCAACCCGGGCGAGCCGAAGACCCCGCTGGGCCTCATCGCCGAGGGGCTCGTGCGGCGCTTCGAGGCGAACCAGGCCCCGATCACCGTGCTCTCGTGCGACAACCTCGTCAGCAACGGCAACACGACGAAGGCGGCCGTCGGGCAGTACCTGGAGGCGTCCGGGGCGTCGGAGGCGATGCGCGCCTGGCTGGCCGAGAACGTGACGTTCCCGAACGCGATGGTCGACCGGATCGTCCCGGGGCCGACCGACGACACGAAGGCCGCGGTCGAGCGCATCCTGGGCGTCGAGGACGCCTGCCCCGTCCCCGCCGAGCGCTTCACGATGTGGGTGATCCAGGATCACTTCGCCGCGGGGCGTCCGAAGTGGGAGGCCGGCGGCGCGATCTTCACCGAGGAGGTCGAGAAGTACGAGCTCGTCAAGCTGCGCCTGCTGAACGGCTCGCACTCGCTGATCGCCTACCTGGGCGCGCTCGACGGGCGCGACACGATCCCGGCGTCGCGGGCCCAGCAGTTCGTCGCCGACTGCGTGCGCGCGGCCATCGAGAACGAGTACCTGCCGAGCATCCCGCTGCCCGACGGCTTCGACGCCCCCGCCTACATCGAGAGCCTGTTCGACCGCTGGAACAACACGGCCCTCGGCGACAAGACGTTCCGCGTCGGCTCCGACGGCTCCACGAAGCTCGTGCAGCGCGTGCCCGAGCCGGCCGTCCTGATGCTCGACCGCGGCGAGGTGCCGCAGCAGCTCGCCCTGACCGTCGCGGGCTGGATCTGCTGCGTCGTGCCCCCGGCCGGGTTCCAGCCCGGCCCCATCGCGGACGCCATGGCCGAGCCGGCGAAGGAGCGGCTGCTCGCCGCGACCCAGGACGCCACCGACGTGCGCTCGCACGTCACCGCGATCATGACCGGCGGCTTCTTCCCCGACGCCCTCGCCGCCCACCCCGAGTTCACCGACCGCGTCGTCGAGTTCTGCGAGGCCATCGTCAACGACGGCGTCCGGGCCGCCGCCCAACTCGCGCTCGCGCCCAGCCATTTCTGAGGAGAGAGAACAACGATGAAAGCCCTGATGATCCACGGCAAGGACGACATCCGCCTCGACGAGGTGCCGACGCCCGAGCCCACCGGCGACCAGGTCCGCGTGAAGATGGCCTTCGGCGGCATCTGCGGGTCCGACCTGCACTACTACTTCGAGGGGAAGAACGGCGAGTTCGTCGTCCGGGAGCCGCTGTGCCCCGGGCACGAGATGTCGGGCACCGTCGACCTCGACCCGTCGGGGGAGTACGAGCCGGGCACGCCGGTGACGTTCCACCCCGCGACGTTCGGCACCCCCGAGGAGGGGCTGGAGGACAAGCCGAACCTGTGGCCGAACGGCGCCTACCTGGGCAGCGCGTCCACGTGGCCGCACACCCAGGGTGCGATGAGCGAGTACTACCTGTTCGACAAGAGCCAGCTGCGGCGCCTGCCCGAGGGGCTCTCGCTGAAAGACGCGGCCCTCGCCGAGCCGTTGGCCGTCGGGCTGCACGCGATCAAGATCGCGGGCGGCGTCGAGGGCAAGAAGGTGCTCGTGTCGGGGTCGGGCCCGATCGGGCTGCTGCTGGTCGCGGCGGCGGTCTCGCTCGGGGCCGCCGAGGTGACGGCCACCGACGTGCTGGACGGCCCGCTGGAGCGGGCGGCGTCCGTGGGGGCGACGCGGACGATCAACGTGACGGCCGAGCAGATCCCCGCGCTGACGTACGACGTGGCGTTCGAGGCGTCCGGGGTGCCGGTGGCGATCACGCCGGTGATGGCGGCCGTCCGGCGGGCCGGCACGGTCGTGCAGGTCGGGATGCTGCCGGACGAGCCGCGTCCGATCAACCTGGCCGCGTTCGTGTCCAAGGAGATCACCTACCACGGCACGTTCCGGTTCAGCGACGAGGTCGACCAGGCCGTCGAGATGCTGGCCAGCGACCCGCGCATCGCGGGGGTCGTCACGCATGTGATCCCGGCGGAGGACGCCGTGGAGGCGTTCGAGACCGCGAAGAACTCCCAGATCTCCGGCAAGGTGCTCGTCGAGCTCTGGGGCTGAGACCCGGCCATCCTGGCCACCCGCAGGCCGCCGCGGCGGCGTCCCTCGCGC
>CALMAD010000472.1 GCA_937859105.1 uncultured Propionibacteriaceae bacterium | reverse complement strand
GGCGGGTGTCACCCGCCCCGGTCGCCGGGCGCGCGGCGGCGTCCGATGCGAATCGCGGCACGTCAGAGGGCAGTTCGCGCCGCCGCACCGTGGATCGTTACACGGTCGGCATGACCGGGGGCTACTGTGCTGCCCACGAAGGCTCGGGTGGGCGGAGAGGTTCCGTGCGCCGCGACCGGGAGGAGTTGTCGCATGGCGTACGCCGACACCGACATTGAGGCTGTGCCTGTACGCCACCCCTGGCGCTGGGTGGGTGCGGGCCTGGTGCTCGCGCTGCTCGTGGCGCTGGCCTGGGCGTTCTCCCAAGCCAGCATCGAGTGGGACGTCATCCCGCGGTACCTGACCGAGCAGCAGGTGCTGCTCGGCATGGCCAACACGCTGCTCATCTCCGTGCTCGCCCAGGTCGTCGGCATCGTGCTGGGCGTCGTGGCCGCCGTCATGCGGCAGTCGGACAACTGGGTGCTGCGCGGCGTGTCCCGCTTCTACATCTGGCTGTTCCGGGGCACGCCGGTGCTGGTGCAGTTGATGATCTGGTACAACCTCTCGCTGGTGTTCCCGACGGTGCCGGGCACCGGCATCCCGATGAACCAGGTGATGACACCGTTCATCGCGGCGCTGCTCGGCCTCGGCATCAACGAAGGCGCCTACATGGCCGAGATCGTCCGATCGGGCATCCAGTCGGTCGACAAGGGCCAGGTCGAGGCCGCGGGCGCTCTCGGCATGACACCCCGGCTCACCATGGGTCGGATCGTGCTGCCGCAGGCGATGCGCGTCGTGATCCCGCCGACCGGCAACGAGTTCATCAACATGCTGAAGACGTCGTCGCTGGCGTACTCGATTCAGTACATGGAGTTGCTGCAGGCGGCGGTGCGGATCTACTCGACGACCCTGCAGGTCATCGAGATGCTGCTGACGATCTCCATCTGGTATCTCGTCCTGACATCGGTGTTCAGCGTGGGCCAGTACTACCTGGAGCGGCACTTCACCCGGGCGGAGTGGAGCGGCGGCGACGGCGGCAAGACCGTCGGCAGAACGGTCCTCGACAACCTCAAGTTCGGGAGGCAGAAGTGAGCGAGCCGGTGTCTGACGCCGAGTTGATGGTGTCCGCCCGCGGGGTGACGAAGCGTTTCGGCGCGCTGGAGGTGCTCAAGGGCATCGACATGGACGTCGTCCGGGGGCAGGTCGCGGTGCTCATCGGGCCGTCCGGGTCCGGCAAGTCGACGTTCCTGCGGTGCATCAACCACCTGGAGACGATCAGCGGCGGCACCCTCCGGGTCCGCGGCGACCTCGTGGGCTACCGCGAGCAGGACGGCAAGCTGCACGAGATGCGCGAGAAGGAGGTCGCCGACCAGCGCCGGGGCATCGGCATGGTCTTCCAGCGGTTCAACCTGTTTCCGCACATGACCGCGCTGGAGAACATCTGCGAGGCGCCGATCCACGTCGGGCGGGTCCCGGCGTCCCAGGCCCGCGAGCGGGCTCGCGACCTGCTGGCGATGGTGGGGCTGCCCGACAAGGCAGACACGTACCCGGGCAAGCTGTCGGGCGGGCAGCAGCAGCGCGTCGCGATCGCGCGGGCCCTCGCGATGGATCCCGAGCTGATGCTGTTCGACGAGCCCACGTCGGCGCTCGACCCCGAACTCGTCGGCGACGTGCTCGCCGTCATGAAGAAGCTCGCCGAAGACGGCATGACCATGGTCGTCGTCACGCACGAGATGGGGTTCGCGCGCGAGGTCGGCGACTATCTGGCCTTCATGGACGGGGGCGTGATCGTCGAGGACGGCCTGCCCACCGAAGTGCTCGCCAACCCGCGGGAAGAGCGCACGCGCGCGTTCCTGTCGAAGGTGCTCTGACCTCATGCGGGGCGAGCCGTGGGACGCCGCCGGCGCGGCCGCGCGTCGCGGCGGCCTGACGCTCCGTGGTCTGGAGGGCATGCCTGACCTGGTGGAGGCGTCCGCGCTCTTCGAGGCCGTGTGGGGCCGCACGCGTGAGGGCGCCCCCGTGCATTCGGAGGTGATGCGTTCGCTCGTGCACGCCGGAGGCCTCGTGTCGGGGGCGTTCGCCGGGGGCTCGCTGGCCGGTGCGGCGGTGCTGGCGCCGGCGTCCGGACGCGGTGAGGCCTACGGCATGATCGCCGCGAGCGCTCCCGGGCTGGGCGACCGCGGCGTCGGGCGCGCGCTGAAGCTGCACCAGCGCGCCTGGGGGCTCGACCACGGCTTCGAGGCGATGTCGTGGACGTTCGACCCGCTGGTCGCCCGCAACGCCTTCTTCAACCTGACCCGGCTCGGCGCGCGGGCGATCACGTACGAGCAGGCGTTCTACGGGCACATGAGCGATGAACTCAACGGCGACGACGAGGCGGATCGGCTCGTCGCCCGGTGGGAGTTCGCGGCGCCGCGGGTCGTCAAGGCCGCCGCGGGGGAGGTCGAGGCGCCACAGGGGCCGGGCGCGTTGCCGGAGGGCGGCGTCCTGGGCCCCGACGGGTCGCCGGCCGCTGCGGCCGTCGACGGGGCCGCGTTCGTGCGGGTGCCCGCCGACATCGTCGCTTTGCGGCGCACGGACGCCGCGGAGGCGTCCGGGTGGCGCGGGTTCGTCCGAGAACGGATGCAGGCCGCCTTCGGCGCCGGACTCGAGGCCGTGGGCTGCACGCGCGACGGGTGGTATGTATTCGGGCCGCCGGAACCCAGCGTCGTTCCGGCCGAGGGGGTGTGGTTGTAGATGAGAATCGAGAGGGCGGAGATCGTCCGGGTGCGGCTGCCGCTGGTGGTGCCCTTCCGGACCTCGTTCGGCACCGACACGAGCCGGGAGACGATCCTGCTGCGGCTCGTCACGGACGTGGGTGAGGGCTGGGCCGAGTGCGGCTCCGAACCCGACCCGCTGTACTCCGAGGAGTACCTCGACGACGACGCCTGGGTCGTGGAACACGAACTGCTGCCGCGCCTCCTGCGACTGCCGCCCGAGCGGCTGACGGCGTCCGTGCTCGCGGAGGTCTTCCGGCCGGTGAAGAAGCATCCGATGGCGAAGCACCTGGTGGAAACGGCGGTGTTGGACGCCGAGTTGCAGGCGTCCGGGATGTCGCTGGGCGTGTATCTCGGCGCGGTGCACGACCGGGTGCCGTGCGGGGTGTCGGTGGGCATCACCGACGACCTGCCGACGCTGCTCGCCCAGGTGGAGGGCTACCTGGCCGACGGGTACCGGCGCATCAAGCTCAAGATCGAACCGGGGTGGGACGTCGAGCCCGTGCGGGCGGTGCGGCGGCTCATCGGGCCCGACGTGCCCCTCCAGGTCGACGCGAACACCGCCTACACCCTCGCGGACGCCCGCCATCTGGCCCGTCTGGACGAGTTCGATCTGCTGCTCATCGAGCAGCCGCTGGCCGAGGACGACGTCCGGGGGCACGCCGAACTGGCCAGGCGGCTCCGGACGCCGGTGTGCCTCGACGAGTCCATCACGTCGGCGCGGGACGCCGCGACGGCCATCGCGCTGGGGGCCTGCTCGATCATCAACGTGAAGCCGGCCCGCGTCGGCGGCTACCTGGAGGCGCGGCGCATCCACGACGTGGCGCGCGCCCACGGCGTCCCGGTGTGGTGCGGGGGCATGCTCGAGACCGGCATCGGGAGGGCGGCCAACCTCGCGCTCGCGGCGCTGCCCGGGTTTACGCTGCCCGGCGACACGTCGGCGTCCTCGCGGTACTACGCGGAGGACCTCACCGCCCCCTGGGTGCTGGACGATGGGCACCTGAGCGTGCCGGTCCAGCCGGGGGCGTCCCTGGCTCCCATCCCCGCCATCCTCGCCAAGTACACCCTCTCGACGACGGAACTGCCGTTGTCGTGATCGTCAGAAAGGACCTCGTCATGGCCAAATCACGCGTGGCTCGCCTGGGCGCGGCGCTCTTGCTCGCCGTGTCGCTCGTTGCCTGTTCGCCGGGCGGAGGGGCCTCGAGCGCCCCCGCCGCCACCACCGGGGTGGATACGAACGCCCCGCTGTACGCGTCCCTGCCGCAGAAGATCAAGGACGCGAAAGAGATCCAGCTCGGGGGCGACATCGCCTACGCGCCGATGGAGTACTACGACACGGACGGGAAGACCGTGCTCGGGTTCGACAAGGAACTGACCGACCTCTTGTCCAAGAAGGTGGGGGTGCCGATCGTCTGGAACAACGCGACGTTCGACGGGCTCATCACGCAGCTCGACTCCGGGCGATTCGACCTGGTGATGTCGGGGATGACCGACACCCCCGAGCGCCAAAAGCAGGTCGACTTCGTCGACTACTACAAGGCGGGCTTCGTCATGCTCGTGCAGGCGGGCAACCCCCAGGGCATCAAGACCTTCGACGACCTATGCGGCAAGACCATCACGGTGCAGCGCGGCACCACGCAGGCCGACTGGGCCGCCAACAAGGTGAAGACGTGCGACGCGCAGGGTAAGCAGACCCAGTTGCTGCAGTTCGATCACGAGCCCGAGTCGATGCTCCAGGTGCAGCAAGGACGCGCGGCGGCCGGCCTGCAGGATTACCCCGTGGCCGTGTACAACACCCGGGAGTCGAAGGGTAAGTTCGAGGTCGTCGGCGAGCAGAATCTGGCCAATCCGCTCGGTATCGCGGTGTCGAAGAAGAACACCCAGTTGCGCGATACGGTGCAGAAGGCCGTGCAAGCGACGATCGATGACGGCAGATACAAGCAGTTGATCGACAAGTACCAGACGCCCCAGGGCGCGATCGAGAAGGCGACGATCAACGGCGGGAAGTAGCCGCCGCCCGTGACGCCGGCAACGAAACAGTGAGTGAAGGTAGGCCGAAGGCGTCCGCGACACCCCGCGGGCGCCTGGCTACCGCGAGCGATGAGGAGTGCGCATGAGCGAGGGATTCGACGACCTGTTGGCGGCGAACAAGCGGTATTCCATCTCATTCCCGCATGGGTTCGATGGGATCGCCCATCAGGGGGTCCTCATCATCACGTGCATGGATTCGCGGCTCGAGCCGCTGGAGATGTTCGGGCTGCGCGTCGGTGAGGCGAAGGTCCTGCGAACGCCGGGAGGCCGCGTCACACCCGCCGCCCTGGCCGGGTGCGTGCTCGGGGCGTACAAGCTCAACGTGTCGCGGATCCTCGTTGTTCCGCACACCCGGTGCGCCGCCGCGGCGATGGACGACGCGGGGGTTCGCGCGTCCATCCTCGAATCCGCCGGGGTGGACGTCGGCGATTTCGTTTTCGGCGCCGACCCCGACCAGATCGGGCGGCTGCGCGACGACGTCGAACTGCTGCGCAACCATGAGCTGCTGGCCGGCCGGTGCGACGTCGGCGGGTTCCTCTACGACGTCGACACCGGTCTCGTCGAGCAGACGTACTGAACCGGCGTCCTCTCGGTGCGGGTCGCCCTCGCACTGACAGGGGCAGGAGTCGACGCAGTGGCGATACCACTGGCAGGCGACCACGCACGTGCACTCCCAGGTATCAGGGACCGGTGGGGAGAGCGCAAGCCTCGCCCGCGCGCGGGCGCGCACGGCCTCGCGATGCCGCTCGTGAATCACCACGTCGAGATGCGCGGGAAACCGGCGCCCGGCCTGGTCGCGCGCCGACTGGGCATCGCCGAACGGCTCGACTGAGTCGCCCGTGTGGTCGACGACGTCGAGCCGCAGCCCCGCCAGGCCGAGCAGCCGCGCGAACATCTCGACGCCCGGCTCGCGGTCGCCTGTCTCCCGCGCGGCCACCAGGCTGGCGGACACGCCGAGCATCCCCGCGAGATCCCGCTGACTCGCGTCCAGGTCACGCCGCGCACGCCTGATCAGCCCGGGGACGTCCAGCATCCGTCCCGGGCCGCCGTCACCCTCTGCGGCTTCTGCGGCGCCGAGCTGCCGTGCGCGCCCGCGTCCCGGCGTGGCGTCAGTGCCCCCGGCCCCGAGCCGCCACTCGTCTCCTGACTGGCCCCCGAAATCCCCCATGAAGCCAGCCTGCCAGCCGGCTCTGACATTCTCGGCTGGCCCCGGGTGGGGGTTCCGTCGGGTTGCGGCCGGTGAGGTCCCGGATGCTGTGGTTTGCCCACGAAGTGTGAGCAAACCACAGCGTTCGGACACGCGGATCGAGCGAGGGGATTGGCGAGGGCGCGGCGGCCGGGCGACCGACCGCCTCAGGGCCGGTGCACGCGCGTGCCCAAGGCTGCGATCGGCTGGCCGACGGGGACGCCGGAGGCGTCCCTGCGGGGGTCGGGCGCTGGGAGTTCCACGGGCGCGCCGGAGGTCGCCGCCGCGATCACGGGCGCGGGCCCGACGAAGGCGAGCTGGAGGGCGTCCTCGCCCTTGAGGAAGCGCTGGCACCGGACGCCGCCGGTCCCGCGGCCCTTGCCGGGGTACTCGCTGAAGGGGGTGACCTTGACCGAGCCGGCGTCGGTGCCGGGAAGGGCCGAGGACGCCCCGGCGACCGTGACGACCGAGCGTTGGTCGTCGTGGGCGGCCGCCCCGAAGAAGATCGCCCGCTGACCGGCGCCCAGCCGGACGCCGGCGATGCCGCCGCCGGAGCGGCCCTGAGGCCGGACGCCCGCGGAGGGGAAGTGCAGCAGGTGGGCGTCAGACGTGACGAAGACGAGTTCGGGGGAGTCGTCGGCGAGCTCGACGGCCCCCACGACGCGGTCGTTGTCGTCGAGGCGGATGACGTCCCACGAATCGCGTGCGAGCAACTCGGGGTGCACGCGCTTCACGATGCCCTGCTCGGTGCCGAGCGCCCAGCCGAACGTGGCGTCGGTCAGGCTGGTCAGGGCGAGGATGCGCTCGTCGGCGTCCAGAGGTAGTAGCTCGGACGCCAGCGATCCGCCCTGCAGGTTGGGCGCCTGGGCGGTGATCGGGACGCTCGGCAGCTCGATCGCGTGGCAGCGCAGCAGGCGTCCCGCGGAGGTCAGCGCCCCGAACTCGCCACGCGCCGTGGTGCGCGCGACTGAGGTGATGAGGTCGTGCTGAGCGCGGCGTCCGGCGTCGGAGAGTTCGTCGGGAGTATCCGCCCGGGCCAGCAGGCCCGCCGACGAGAGCATGACCCAACAGGGGTCGTCGGCCACCTCGAGCGGCCCCGCGGACGCCGCCGTCACCGCCGCCCCGCTGCCCGCCAACAGGACCGTGCGGCGCGGCGTCCCGTGCAGGCGGGCCATCTCGTCGAGCTCGTGAGCGACGAGCTCGCGGAGCTGATCGTCGTTCTCGATGATGCCGAGCAGCTCGGCCATGAGCTTCTCGAGCTCGTCGCGGCGCCTCTCGAGCTCGATCTGGCTGAACTTGGTGAGCCGGCGCAGCTGCAGGTCGAGGATGTAGTTCGCCTGCACCTCGTCGAGCTCGAACGCCTCCATCAGTTTGGCGCGCGCGGCGGCCGCGTCGTCGGAGCCGCGGATGATCGCGATCACGTCGTCGATGTCGACGATCGCGATCAGCAGGCCCTCGACGAGATGCAGATCGGCCGCCGCCTTGTCGTAGCGGAACTGCGTGCGCCGCAGCGTCACGTCGAGGCGGTGGTCGGCGTACACCCGCAGGGCGTCGCCCAGGGAGAGCGTCTGCGGCTGCCCCTCGACGAGCGCGACCATGTTGATCCCGAAGCTGTCCTCGAGCTTGGTGAGCCGGTAGAGCTGGGCGAGGAGGGCGTCCGGGTTGATGCCGTTCTTCACCTCGATGACGAGCCGCAGCCCGTTGGCGAGGTCGGTCAGGTCTTTGACGTCGGAGATCCCCGTGATCTTCTTGTTCTGCACGAGCGTCTTGATCTGCTCGATGATCTTCTCGGGGCCCACCAGGTACGGCAGTTCGGCGACGACGATGCCCTTGCGGCGGGGCGTCACCTGCTCGATGCGGGCGCTCGCGCGGATGCGGAAGGTGCCGCGGCCGGTCGCGTAGGCGTCCTTGATGCCGTCGAGCCCGACGATCTTTCCGCCCGTGGGCAGGTCGGGGCCGGGGACGTAGCGCATGAGGTCGTCGACGCCGGCGTCCGGGTGCTTCAGCAGATGCTTCAGCGCTTGGACGCACTCGACCAGGTTGTGCGGGGGGATGTTCGTCGCCATGCCGACGGCGATGCCCGTCGACCCGTTGACCAGGAGGTTCGGGAACGCCGCCGGCAGGACGACCGGCTCGTTCTCCTTCCCGTCGTAGTTCGGCTTGAAGTCGACCGTGTTCTCGTCGAGGCCCCCCGTCATCGCGGACGCCGCCGTCGCCATCCGGCACTCCGTGTAGCGCATGGCCGCGGGCCCGGAGTCGAGCGAACCGAAGTTGCCGTGCCCGTCGACCACCGGCAGGCGCATCGCCCACGGCTGCCCCATCCGGACGAGCGCGTCGTAGATCGCCGTGTCGCCGTGCGGGTGCAGCTTGCCCATCACCTCGCCGACGACGCGCGCGCACTTGACGTGCGGCCGGTCCGGACGGATGGCCATGTCGTCCATCGAGAACAGGATGCGCCGCTGCACCGGCTTCAATCCGTCGCGCGCATCGGGCAGCGCGCGGGAGTAGATCACCGAGTACGCATACTCCAAGAAGCTCGTCTCCATCTCCTCGGAGACGTCGACGTTGACGATGCTCTCGGTGATCTCGTCGTCGGGCGGCAGGGGCATGGGTGCTCTTCACTCCTTCGGGCGCGGGACGGGGCGTCCCCGTGGACGATGGCCGGGCCGGGCGGCCCTCCGCGCGGGCTTGTCAGATCGTCAGCTCAGATCGTCATTGTGGTCCGGCCGGACGGCGTTCGGGCGCGGTGACACGGTCTTTCGCGCGGACGCCGGCCGTCGGCGTCCTCACGCGCGCAGCAGATTGCGGCGCCGGAGGGCCCGCAGCAGCCCGCGTCCGTCGGGCGCCTCGACCACCTCGGCGTCGTGCCGGCCCTCGGGCTCTCCCTCGAGCGGCTCGGTCGTGCCGTGCGCCAGGAACTGCTCGGTCGGGTTCAGTTGCCTGATCGCGATCAGCCGGACGCGGTCGGGGTTGTTGCGCGCGTACTCGCCGTAGATCTCGGGATCGTGCTGGCCGTCGTCGCCCACCAGCAGCCACGACACGTTCGGGAAGTCGGTCGACAACTGCAGCAGCGACTGCCGTTTGTGCTGCTGGCCCGACCGGAACCAGCCGGTGTTCGTCGGCCCCCAGTCGGTGAGCAGCATCGGGCCGTCGGTGTAGCGGTGGCGCTTGAGGAACCGACGCAGGAACGGCTGCGTGTTCCACGCCCCTGTGGACAGGAAGATGAGCGGGGACCCGGGGTGGGTGTCCAACAGCTCGCGGTAGAACGCGGCCATCCCCGGCACGGCCTGCCGGGCCGACTCGGTGCGGATGAACGTGTTCCACGCCGCGATGAACGGGCGCGGCAGCAGCGTCGTGATGATCGTGTCGTCGATGTCGCTGACGATGCCGAACGTCGCGTCGTCGGGACACACCAGGACCGGCGCGGGCGTGGGCTCCCCGCCCTCGACGCTGATCTGCGCCTGCCGCCAGCCGGGCTCCACCCCGTGCCCCCGGACGCGGTGGTCGATGTACCCGCCCCGGTCGGACGTCCCCTGCACGGTCACATCGCCGAACGTCAGCTCGTAGCGGATATGCACGCACGCGGCCGTGAAGAAGTTGCGCCAGCCGCGCCGGCGCAGGAATTCCTCGGCCGCCTTGCCGATCTGGGTGTCGCTGAACGTGGGGGACAGGACGACCCGGCCCAGCAGCCGGGCGCCGGCCTCGCTGCCGTAACCGGTATAGGTAATCACTCGTTCCCGCCAACCCAGGCGACGGAACAGGGCCTCGAACCGCTGGTCGAGCCACAGCTCGATGCGCGCCGCGACGAAGGGGCGATTGCTCATGCGCCCCAACGTAGCCTGTTTTGGCGTCGGGCTGTTTTGGTCACGCGGGACCGCAGTGGGAGGATGAGCGAATGACGACCAGAGAACTGACGCGGGAGCTGCGCGAGGCGATCGTCGCGTCCGGCTACTTCCCCGAGTTCATCGAGGCGACCGTCGCCCGGGCGGTGGCGGGGGAGCGCATCGTCGATTCGGTCGTCCACCACGAGGCCACGTTCAACCACGACGCGATCCACCGGCACGTCACGGTGCTGGTCCTGACGCCGACCCGGTTCATCGTCAACCACACCGACGACGGTGAGGGGCCGGGGCCCACGCAGGCCCTGTCGACGGTCGAGACGGTGCCGCTGCGGCAGATCCGTTCGGTGAGCCTGACGCACGTGGTGACGAATCCCGAGCGCTACGGCAACGACGGGGCCGACCCGTCGGAGGTCTGGCTGTCGGTCGGCTGGGGCATCATGAGGCGCCTCGAGCTGGAGCCGGCGGCCTGCGAGGATCCGACGTGCGAGGCCGATCACGGCTACACGGCGGCCGACGTGGCCGACGATCTGACGGTCCGGATGAGCGCGGCCGCCGACGGCGACGGTCCGCTGCAGCGCCTGGTGGAGTTCGGCACGGCTCTCCAACTCGCGACTGCCTGACGCATGGACGCCCCGCTCCTGCCCGCCTACGGCGCGGCGACGCTCGCGGATGTGCTGCCCTCGATCGCGTCCCGGTGGGGGTTCGGGGACGATGTCCTCGGCCTTCCGGACGCCGACCGCTGGGTCGTCCTGCTCGTCGACGGCCTGGGGGAGCGCCTCCTGCGCGCCCGGGCCGATCGGGCCCCTTACCTCGCGGGCCTCCTGCGCGATCGGCGGTTGACCAGCGGCGTCCCGAGCACCACGGCCACCAGCCTCACGAGCCTCGGCACCGGCCTGGCGCCCGGGCAGCACGGCATCGCCGGGTACTCGTTCCGCGACCCGTTCGGCGGGGGGCTGCTCAACGCGCTGACCTGGAAGGACGGGCTGTCCGCGCTCGACGTCCAGCCGCGCCTCACCGTCTTCGAACGGCTGGAGAAGGCGGGCGTGGCGACGTCCAATGTGGGGCTGAAGCGTTTCGACGGCAGCGGCCTGACGACCGCCGCCTTTCGCGGCGCCCGCTTCGTCGGCTGCCCCGAGGAGGCGGATGTCGCCCGTCGCATCGAGCTGGCCGTGGACGCCGCCCTCGCCGGCCCGCGCACGCTCGTCTACCTCTACGAGCGACAGTTGGACCACTGCGGCCACGGCGAGGGCTGGCGTTCGGACGCCTGGGCCGACACGCTCGCCTTCGTCGACGGGCTGGCGCGCGCCCTGCGTCTGGCGCTGCCCGCGGACGTCCGGCTGGTGATCACCGGGGACCACGGGATGGTCGACGTCCCCCGGGAGCGCCAGGTCGTCGTCGAGCACGAGCCCGACCTCCTCGCCGACCTGACGCTCGTCGCCGGCGAGGGACGCCTGCGGCAGCTCTACACCGATCGTCCGGACGCCGTCGCTCGGCGGTGGTCCGACCGGCTCGGGGCGTCCGCGTGGGTGCGCACGCGGGACGAGGCCGTCGACGAGGGCTGGTTCGGTCCGGTCTCCGCGCAGCTTCTCCCGCGGTTCGGCGACGTGCTGGCGGCCATGGCGTCCGATGATGCCGTCATGACGTTGTCGCAGCCGAAGGAGCTCTCGCTGGTCGGGATGCACGGTTCGCTCACGCCCGACGAGATGCGCGTCCCGCTGCTGGTGGACTGATGGGCGCGCTCACCTATTTCACCGGGCCGATGAACTGCGGCAAGTCGACCCTGGCCCTCCAGATCGACTACACGGAGACGGACGCCGGACGCCGCGGCTACCGCTTCACCCGGCAGGACCGCTCGGGCCAGGCCCGCATCACGTCCCGGATCGGGTTGGACGAGCCCGCCATCGAGGTCGACGACGACTTCGGCTTCTGGTCGTTCGTCGCCTCCGAGCTCACGGCGGGACGCCGCGTCGACTTCCTCGTCTGCGACGAGGCCCAGTTCTACACGACGACGCAGGTGGACGAACTCGCCCGGCTCGTCGACGACCTGGGCGTGGACGTCTTCTGCTTCGGCATCCTGACCGACTTCCGGACCGAGCTGTTCCCCGGCTCGCGCCGGCTCATCGAGCTGTGCGACCGGATCGAGCTGCTGCAGGCGCGCCCGCGCTGCTGGTGCGGGGCGTTCGCCACGCACAACGCGCGCATCGTCGACGGGGAGATGGTCACCGAGGGCAGCCAGGTCGCTCTCGGCGACACCGACCAGCGACGCGCGGCCCAGGTGCGCTACGAGGTGCTGTGCCGCCGGCATCACCGGCTGCGGCAGACGGCGGCGAAGGGGCGGGTCGACCCCAGCCCCGATCCGCTGCCGTTCGAGCCGGGCGCGGGCCCGAGCTAGTCGTCCTTGCGGGGCGAGCCGAACATGATCTCGTCCCAGCTCGGCACCGACGCCCGCTTCGAGCGGCGCCTCGGCTGCGGGATGGGCCCGGTGGCGTCGTCCACCAGC
>CALMAD010000471.1 GCA_937859105.1 uncultured Propionibacteriaceae bacterium | reverse complement strand
TGCTGCGTCCGGCAACGGGCCTCAGCCGGCCACCGGCGCCTCCTCGTGCGCGGACACAGCCGCTGCCTCCCCCACCTGGCGGTCGGGAGCCTCCGCCGGGAGGGCCCTGCGGCCCGCGGTCCCGGGGCGGCGCGGCCACCAGAAGGCGTCCCCCAGCAGGATCGCGATGGCCGGGACGAGCACGGTGCGCACGAGCAGGGTGTCGAGCAGCACACCGACGCCGATGATCACACCGATCTGGGCCAGCACCACCAGCGGGAGCACACCGAGCACCGCGAACACCGCCGCGAGCAGGATGCCCGCGCTCGTGATGACCCCGCCGGTGGCCGTCAGCGCCCGGAGCATGCCCCGCTTGCTGCCGTACCGCAGGCCCTCCTCCCGCGCCCGGGTGACCAGGAAGATGTTGTAGTCGATGCCCAGCGCCACCAGGAACAGGAAGGTGAGCAGGGGCACGCTGGAGTCGAGCCGCTCGAAGCCGAGGACCTCGACGAACAGCACCCAGGAGGCCCCGAGGGCCGCCGCGTAGGTCCCGACCACCGTGGCCACCAGGACCAGCGGGGCGACCACCGAGCGGAGCAGGACGAACAGGACGCCCAGCACCAGGGCCAGGATGAGCGGGATGATCGTGCGCTGGTCCTGGGCCGAGCCGTCCAGGCTGTCCACCGCCTGGGCCTCGGTGCCGCCCACGACGGTCATGTCCAGGCCCTCGAAGGCCGTGCGCAGGTCACGGATGGTCTGGCGCGCCTCGTCGCTGCCCGGCTCCGGCTCCAGCACGACCCGGACCTGGGTGAGCTCGTCCGCGGCGTCACCCACGGTGGCGGAGGCCACGCCCGGGACGGCCTCGGCCAGCTCCACGACCCTGGCGGGGTCGTCCTCGGTGATCACGAGGGCGGGGTCGGACTCGCCGGCGGGGAAGGACTCGCCGAGGCGGTCGAGCGCGACGATGGCCTCGGGCTTGCGCAGGAACTGGTCGGACGGGCCCAGCCCGGTCTCGATGCGGAACAGGCCCGCGCCCATGACGGCGATCAGCGCCAGGCTGGCTGCGATGAACGCGGCGGGGCGCTTCGCCACCTGGTTGCCGACCCGCGCCCACACCGACCGGTCGCTGTCGACGAGGGCGGCCTGCCCCACGCGGGGGATCAGCGGCCAGAACACCCAGCGGTTGACGAGCACGAGCACCGCGGGGAGGACGACGAGGGCGTAGCCGGCGGCGATGACGATGCCGACGGCGCTGGCGAGACCGAGGCCGCGCGTCGCGGGGAACACCGACAACAGGAGGGTCAGGACGCCCAGGACCACCGTGGAGGCGCTGGTGACGACGGCCTCACCCGCGTGGCGGAGCGCGCGGCGCATCGCCAGGAACCGGTCCTCGGTGGCGCGCAGTTCGTCGCGGTAGCGGGAGATGATCAGGAGGGCGTAGTTCGTGCCCGCACCGAAGACGAGCACCGAGAGGATGCCGATGGTGGACTCGTCCCACGGCACGCCGGCCAGGCGCAGGGTGTGCGTCGCGACGATGGCGGCCAGGCGGTCGGCGAGACCGACGACCAGCAGCGGGATGATCCAGAGGATGGGGCTGCGGTAGGTCAGCAGGAGGAGCAGGGCCACGACCGCGGCGGTCGCGGCGAGCAGCCGGAAGTTGGCGCCGTCGAAGACCGCACCCAGGTCGGCGCGGATGCCCGCGGGCCCGGTCACCTGCACGGTGACGCCCTCGGCCGCCTCGTCCACCAGCTCGGCGCGCAGTGTGGCGATGGCGTCGCGGTTCTCGGCGCCGTCGGCGGCGTCGATGGCGATCGTGCCGAAGGCGGCGGTCCCGTCCTCGCTGACCAGCGGCAGCGGGGGGATGCCGGCCGGCGGGCCGGCAGCGCCCGTGTCCACCCCGGCGGGCGGACCGGCGGCACCCGCGTCCACCCCGGCGGGCGGACCGGCGGTACCCGCGTCCACCCCGGCGGGCGGACCCCCGGCACCGGCGAACGCGTCGTCGGGCAACCGCTCGAAGAGGGACTCGCGGGCCGCGGCCAGCTGCTCCTCGGTCAGGGCCTCCCCGTCGGTGGAGGTCCAGAGGATGAGGGCCGTGCCGTCACCCTCCTGGGGGAAGCGCTCGGCCAGCTCGACGACGCGCGTGCTGTCGTAGCCCTGGGCCAGGGAATCGGTGGGCGAGGCGTCCCGCTCGGCCTCGGGCAGGAAACCGACGACGAGACCTCCCAACAGGAGGAAGAAGAGGGCGACGATCCACGATCGGCCGCGGCCGATGTAGAGGGAGGGCAGGGACATGGTGGACTCCTGGGGAGACGAGGTTGGAGGGATCGGGAGGGAACGGGAATCGTGCGTGCGGGGCCGTCTCACCGGTCCGCCTCTTGGGCGGCCAGCGTCGCGGCGTGGTCGGTGAGGTGGGTGGCCATGACTTGGAGGAACTCCGTCACGAGCTGGGCGTCCTCCGGACGCAGGGCCTTGACCCAGGCGTCGGTGGCGCCCATGAGGGGGCGCATGATCTCGACGATCTTCTGCCAGGCCAGGGGGGTCGGCTCGATGGTGACCAGGCGGCGGTCGGTCTCGGCCCGGTTCCGCTGGGCGTAGCCGGCCCGCTCGAGCCGGTCGACGATGGCGCTCGTCGTGGCCGCCGTGGTGCCCAGCGCCGCGCCCAGACCGGTCATCGTGACCGTCTCCTGGCGGGACAGCTGCTGCAGCGCCGACAGGGCGCGGTAGTCGGTGGCGTTCAGCCCCAGCAGCCGGGCGAGCTCGCGCTCGAGGACGTTCGACTGGGCGATGACGGCCTGCAACGCGAAGGTGGCGGGGTGGTACGCGTGGGACATCGGGAGCCTCTCTGACGGTGACAAGAGGACAGTAAATCAATCTTGTTTGATTATCAACCCTCTTTGAAGGTTGAATCCCGAACCGCTTGGTTACTGCGGATCGGGGCTTTGAACAGAGTTGAGTCCCCCACGCTCAGCTATAAGATTGAGTCAACCACGCTCAACCAGGGCGCCTGATGCGAAAGGACTACTCATGGCCATGTTCGACCCGTTCCGCGAGATGGACCGCCTCCTGGGCGACGTCACCCGCACGCCCGCCTCGGTCGCGATGCCCATGGACCTGTACCGCTCCGGTGACACGTTCGTCGCGCACATCGACCTGCCTGGCGTCGAGCCGGGCAGCATCGACATCGACATGGACGGCGCGACGGTCACGATCCGCGCCGAGCGCACCACGTCGGCCGACGAGGACACCCAGTGGCTGACGCGCGAACGGGCTGTGGGCACGTTCGCCCGCCAGCTCACGCTCGGCCGAGGGCTCGCCACCGACCAGATCAGCGCCGACTACAGCGACGGCGTCCTGACGCTGACCATCCCGGTGGCCGAGGCCGCCAAGCCGCGCAAGATCGCGGTGCAGCACTCCACCCGGGATGTGCCGGGTGAGATCACCGAGGGTGCCACCACCGAGGAGCAGCCCGCCTGACCGGCGCTGACTGCGAGGCGGTCCCGCGCGTGGGCCGGCCGGAGCGCCTCGGCACCGCCCGGCTGGCCCTCGCCTGTGGGCCCTACTCCCGGAACTTCAGCACCTCCGTCACGGGCACCGTCCTGGTGTCACGGGCCGTTGCCACGCGCACCACGGCATAGGCGCCCAGCGCGAGCCCGGCCATCAGGGCCACGTCACCCGGGGTGACCAGGAACGGGATGCCGATCGGCAGGTGGGCTGTCATCAGCCGCCAGACCTCGCCCATGATGGCCACCGACGCCGGGACGGCGACGGTGACGCTCGCCGCCACGAGCCACAGGTAGTTGTCGAGGTAGAGCCTGCCCACCTCACGATCGCTGTAGCCCAGCGCCTTCAGCAGCGAGATCGAGTACCACTGACGGGCCACCACCAGGCGGACGAGCACGTAGAGCACCACCACCATGATCAACATGGACGACCACGAGACGAGCGCCACGATCCGCGACAGGAGGGCGTTGAACTTCACCACGCCACCGAGCATCTGCTCGCGCGTGCTGTGGCTGACCAGCCGGTCGGGGTCGATGTCCAGGGGGTGGTCGGAGAACACGGCGTTGTAGTAGGGCACGGCGCCGTCGTCGTCCGCGTTCGGGCCGGCGCCGGCCATCGACCGCGCCGCGAGCAGGACCGCCGGATCCACCAACGCCCGCGCGTGCTCCGGGGTCGTGAACCCGAACGCCGAGGTGGTGTAGTCGGAGACGTCCACGACGTCGAAGGCCCACGAGAGCTCCCCATCGTGGAGGGTGAGGGTGTCGCCTGCTCCCAGCCGGTACTTGTGGGCCGCGGCCCGCGAGATCACCAGCTCCTGCGGCCCCAGGGCGTCCACGTCCACCGCGAAGTAGGGATTGTCGGCGGGCACGCCGAGCACGGTCAGCGACTCCCCCGGCAACCCGTCCGTCCCGACCACCCGCAGGGGGACGGCGACGGCCTCGTGCCCTCCGGGCGGAACGGCGGCCAGGTCGGGGAACCGCAGGGTGTAGAAGTCGTGGAAGAGGAGTTCGTCCTCGGCGCGGGTGAGGTAGGTGTCCATCGAGCTGCGCATCCCCAGCCCGAAGACCAGCAGGAGGATGCACAGGAACGTGCCCGCGGCGATGAGGAGGTGGCTGCCGGGCGTGCGGAGCGCCTGCCGCAACCGGAACATGCTCACGAAGGGCAGCCGGTCCAGGCGCACCGGCAGGCCCGGCCCGCCGGCCGGCTGGGGACGCAACAGCTCCTGCGTGGGGCGGCCCAGCGCGGCGCGGATGACGAGGGCGTTGACCGCCGTCACCAGGGTCACGGGTGTGACGATGCTCAGCAGCGCGACCAGCGGGGTGGGTTCGACCGGGGCCGCGGGGAACGAGTAGTAGTCGGTGACCAGTCCGAGGAAGGGGGCCAGCGCCCGGCCCAGCAGGAGCCCCAGCAGCGAGCCGGCGAGCGTGACGGCCAGCGGCAGGACCAGGTAGTGGGCCAGCAGGGCGCGCTCGCTGGTGCCGTGAGCCGACTGGGTGCCGATGACCACGGAGTCACGGACGATCCGGTCCCGGGAGAACTCGGCGAGGACGTAGGCGACGAGCAGCAGGACGAGGACGGTCGTGACCAGGGTGACGGCCATCGTGGTGCGGGCGTCCGAGATGGCCCCGTTGATGCGCGGGTTGTCGTCGGCCGGCAGGAACAGCGACACCGCCGGGTAGCTGACGGGCAGACCGGCAGCGCGGGCGGCGTCCGTGGCCACGGCGACGTAGGGGTTGGACGCCCTCGCCGGATCCAGGGTCGCCTCGCCCAGGAGGCGGCGCACCTGCTCGTGGGTGGCGCCTTCGAGGGCGTAGCCGTACACCCACGAGACGGCACGCGGGTGGGCGGCCGCCACCTCCTCGAAGGCGTCCGGAGCCACCACCACCAGCGCGAACAGCTCGGGGTCGCCGGACTGGCCCACGTGGGGGGTGACCGAGGCGTAGTCGGGAAGGCTGCCGATCCCGGTGATCCGCAGGGTGCGGCCGTCAACCGCCAGGGTGTCACCCACGCCCAGGCCGTGCACCCGGGCGTGCAGTTTCTCGACCATGCCCTCGTCGTCGGCCGAGGGCAGGACGCCGGCGTCCAGCGTGGGACGGCTCAACGCCTGGTCCGCGCGGAGCACGCGCACGGTCGTGTCGGTGCCCGCGGTCCGCCCCGGGACGTCGACGAACGGCGTCGGGACGATGCGGGCCCCCAGCGCCTCCACGTCGGCGACCTGCTGCCCCGTCAGCGGGATCTCGGTGACGACCATGCCGTCGGCGAGCTGTCCCTCGCGCGCGCCGCGTTCCAGCGCGCCCAGCGTGGCGGACGCCGAGGTCAGGAGCCCCACCACCACGCCCAGCCCGACGGTCAGGAGCACGGCTATCGCGGTCCAGCGCGCCCACGTGGAGCGGAAGCCGCGCCACTGGCGGCGGAGGCCGAGGGCCACGGCGTCCCTGTTCACCAGTCGAGGTCCCGGGCCGCGAGCGGATGGGGGTTGAGCCGGTCGCGGACGATGCGCCCGTCGCGCAGTTCGATGACCTGGTCGGCGAGGGCCGTGATGGCCTCGTTGTGCGTGACCATGACGAGGGTGGCGCCGTACCGCCGGTGGACGTCGTCCAGGACCTCGAGCATCTGCTGGGAGGTGTGCCGGTCCAGCGCCCCGGTGGGCTCGTCGGCGAGCAGGAGGTCGGAGCCCTTGACCAAGGCCCGGGCGATCGCGCACCGCTGCTGCTGGCCGCCCGAGAGCTGCGCGGGGACTTGTGCCGGTGCTGGGTCAGGCCCAGGTGCTCGAGCAGCTCGTCGATGTCCAGGGGGCGACGGACGAGCTGCGCGGTCACCTGGATGTTCTCGGTCACTGTCAGGTCCGGGACGAGGTTGTAGAACTGGAACACGAACCCGACGTGCGCGCGGCGGTAGCGCGTCAACTCCCTGGGTGACCTCCCCGTCACCTGCTCCCCCGCGACATGGATCGTCCCGGCGTCAGGAGCGTCGAGGCCGCCGATGGCGTTGAGCAGGGTGGACTTCCCGGACCCGGAGGCGCCGACGATGACGCAGCGCGCTCCCCGGGCGACCGAGAACGTCACGTCGTGGAGCACCTCGACGCGCGACTCACCGGCTCCGAAGTGCCGGGACAACCCCTCGACGCGCACGTGCGGCGTTGGCGTCTGGGTCACCCCACCAGTCTTGCACCCGACGAAAACGCCCCTCGCCCTCCACACGTGCACCGGTGACCGACAGTCGCCGTCCGCACCGTGGGGGGGTCGGTACGCTCGGTGCATGAGCGTCGATAGTGTGGACCGTCGCGTGTCCCACCGTCCCGGGGAGGCGTCGTCGCCGGCCGCCGAGCTCGTGGGGAACGTCTGGCACCTCCGCACCACCGAGGCGGTGCGACAGATACTGCGCGAGAAGGACGCCACCACCCAGGCGGGCTTCAGCGCCGAACTGATGCCGGACAGCATCGGCGAGCGTCCGATCCTGTTCATGGACGGCGACGAGCACCGCAGGCAGCGCACCAAGGTCGCGCGCTTCTTCGCGCCGAAGACGGTCACGAACCGCTACCGCCGTCTCATGGAGGAGCGCGCGGACGCCCTCGTGGCGGACGCCCTCGCGGCGACCACCTTCCGGCTCGACGACCTGAGCCTGCAGTACTCCACCGAGGTGGCGGCCCAGGTGATCGGCCTGACCAACTCCAACGCCAAGGGGATGGCCCGGAGGCTGGAGCGGTTGTTCGCCCAGCCGGACTGGAGCCCCGGCTCCACCCCGGAGGGACCTCTGAGGAGCGTGTGGCGCTCGGTCCGCAGCCACGCGCCGATGGCGGCCTTCCACCTGGCGGACGTCCGGCCCGCCATCGCGGCGCGCCGCAAGGCGCCGGGTGAGGACGTCATCAGCCACCTGCTCGCCGAGGGCTACCGGGAGCCGGCCATCCTCATCGAGTGCGTCACCTACGGGGCGGCCGGCATGGCGACGACCCGCGAGTTCATCTCCATGACCGTCCTGCCCCTGCTCGCGGACGCCGACCTCCGCGCCCGGTACCTGGCCGGCGAGGAAGAGGAGCGGTTCGACATCCTCCACGAGATCCTCCGGCTCGAGCCCATCATCGGGCACCTCTACCGGCGGGCGGCGCGGGACCTCGACCTCACGGTCGACGGGGAGACGGTGGCCATCCGCAGGGGCCAGTTGATCGATCTGTACGTGCGTCAGGCGAACAGCGACGCGTCCACGGTGGGCGAGTGCCCGCTGGACATGCGCCCCGGGCGTCCGCTGCCGCGCGGGATCGGCCCTGAGGTGATGAGTTTCGGCGACGGTCACCACAAGTGCCCGGGCAACTCGCTGGCGATCCAGGAGACCGACATCCTGCTCACCCGGCTGCTCCGCCACGAACTGGTGGTCGCGAAGGCCCCGGTGATGCACTGGGAGGACCTCACCGCCGGTTACGCCCTGCGCGAATTCGTGCTCACGACCCCCAAGCCGCCTCTGCCGGTCCTTGCGGTCAGCGACGAGAGACGAGGACCAGGGTGACGCCGGCCAGCGCGAAGACGGGTCCGAGGATCGCTAGAGCGCGACGCGGCACGGCACCAGACAGGGAATAGGCGGAGGCGGGACAGGGTTGGGATGATCGTCGACCCGCGCGAAGGGAAACTGCACATGATCCGCATCACCGTGCTCGGAGGGACCGGCTACGCCGGCGGCGCCGTCGTTCGCGAGGCTGCTCGCCGGGGCCATCAGGTCCTCTCCGTCAGCCGCACCGCCCCCGCCGAGCCGCTCCCGGGCGTGACGTACCTGACGGGCTCCGTGCTGGAGCCCGGAGTCCTGCGTCAGGCATTCACCGACGCCGACGTCGTGTTCGAGGCGCTCTCCCCGCGCGGGGACATGGCCGGCAAGGTGGAAGGCGTCTTCGACCAGGTGCTCGACCTCGCCCGGGAGCACGGAACGAGGCTCGGCATTCTCGGCGGGGCCTCCTCGCTGCTCGTCTCGCCGGACGGGCCCCGCCTCATCGACGCCGACCCGGTGCCCGACGAGGTCCGCCCCGAGGCCGACCTCGGCATCCACAAGCTCGAGGTGCTGAAGGCGGCCGGCGACGACCTGGACTGGTTCTACCTCAGCCCGCCGGCCGAGTTCGGCGCCTGGGTTCCCAGCACCGAGACCGGCGAGTACCGCACGAGCGACGACGTCCTGCTCCGCAGCCCCGATGGCAGCTCGCAGATCTCGGCGGCCGACCTGGCCCTGGCGGTCCTCGACGAGATCGAGCAGCCCAGGCACCCCCGGCGCCGCTTCCACGTCGCCCACTGACCCGGCGCTCCCATGGGACCAGCTGCGCGCCGCCGCACTCGCGCTGGGGACGCTTGACACAGACCCGCACGACTCCTGGCTGTCGAGTGCGAGGTGCGAGCAAGAGCATGGGTGAGAGGTGCGGTGCGCCCCGGATTGTCAGACCGGCGGTGGAGGCTGTCGTCGGTAGGGTGGTCTTCGGGAGGGTGATGTGACGATCGAGCTGGCTGGCGATTCCGCCGAGATCCGGAAGGCGCGTGGCGCGTTCTTCACTCCGCCCGAGGTGACCCGGTTCCTGTGCGCGTGGGCGATCACGTCGCCGGGGGATCGGGTGCTGGAGCCGAGTTGTGGTGACGGCGCGTTCCTGGCGGCGGCGGCCGAGCGGCTGCGTGAGTTGGGTGGCCGGGCTCCATTGCAGGCCCACGAGTTGCACGAGGAGTCGGCTGCGGACGCGCGCGCGCTGTTGGCGTCGGCCGGCTATCCGGGTCGGGTGGTGGTGGGCGACTTCCTCGCCACCCCACCGGGGCCGTCGTTCGACGCGGTAGTTGGCAATCCCCCCTACATCCGCTACCAGGGGTTCACCGGCGAGGCGCGGGCGACGGGACTGGCGGCCGCGCTGGCCCAGGGCGTCCGGCTGAGCCGGCTGGCGAGCTCGTGGGCGCCGTTCGTGGTGCACGCGGCGGGCTTCCTTTCAGCGCAGGGGCGGTTGGCGTTGGTGGTGCCGGCGGAGTTGCTGGCCGCCAACTACGCCGCCGAGGTGCGTGACTTCCTGTTGCAGCGGTTCGCCCGGGTGAGGGTGGTGCTGATAGGGGGTCAGGTGTTCCCCGGCGTCCAGACCGAGGCGATGCTGCTCCTCGCGGAGGGTTCGGGTGGCACGGACCGGGTCGAGTTCGCGCCGGTCGCCCACGCCGCCGGCCTCGACGCGCTGCTGGTCAACACCGGGGCGTTTGAGTCCGTCCTGGAGGTCCGGGCGGGTGAGCGGTGGACAACCGCCCTGGTGTCTGCGGAGGCCACCCACGAGCTGTCGCGGCTGGCGGAGGCGGGTTGGCTGTCGCCGCTGTCGCACTGGGGGCGGATCAGCTTGGGCGCGGTCACGGGGAACAACCGATACTTCACACTCAGCCCGGCCCAGGCCGCCCAGTGGGGCTTGACCGCCTCGGAGCTAGTGCCAATCTCGCCAGCGGGGTCCTCCCATTTGCGGGCGCTGCGCCTCACCCGCGCGGGCCATGCGGTGTTGGGGCAGGCAGGGAAGAGGACCTTGTTGTTCCGCCCCGGCGACGAGCCGTCAGCGGACGCGCGCGCGTACCTGGCGCACGGTGAGGCGTTGGGGGTGACGAAGGCGTACAAGTGCCGGGTGCGGACGCCGTGGTGGCGGACGCCGTTGCCGGCACCGCCGGACGTGTTCTTCACCTACATGAACGAGGCGACCCCGCAGCTGGCGGCGAACCCGTCCGGGTTGCACTACCTGAACTCGGTCCACGGGCTCTACCTGACCGAAGGAACGTCCGGCCTGGCAGAGCTGGTCTCGCTGGCGGCGTTGAACAGCGCCACCGGGTTGAGCGCCGAGGTCACCGGTCGCGCCTACGGGGGTGGCGTGTTGAAGATGGAGCCCCGCGAGGCTGCGCGGCTGCTGGTCCCGTCGATCGACAAGGTCCGGGCCCACGAGCAAGAACTGTCCGACCTGCTGCCCGTCGCCCGACGGCTGCTGCGGGCCGGACGTCTCGAGGCGGCCCGCGACCTGGTCGACGATGTACTCCTCACCGCCCGCGCCGGCCTGACCCCAGCGGGGTTGGCGTCGCTCCGGGAGGCGCAGGCCGCCTTGCGGCAGCGGCGTCGGCAGCGGGCAAAGAGCCGCACCACCCGCCGGGAGGCTGAATGAGCAGCCTCCGCGGCAACGCGTGGGCGTGGTTCGACCAGATTGTGGCCACCTCTCCCCTGCGGGCGGCGAACCCGTGGGTACGTGAGGACGACGGCGGCGTCCGGTTTGAACCGGACTACGACACCCTGCGCCTGCTGTTGGGGGTTCCGGCGTTGTTGCAGGCGACCAGCCAGTCCGGCGTCCCCGCGCTGGCGTTGGACGTGTGGGTGTCCTACGAACTGCGGCGTGCCGGTTTCGATCCGGACCGGGTATGGCCGCGTCCGGTGGCCCCGCGGGTCCTGCCCCGGGAGGTCATCGATTTCGTAGCCGCCCTGCCTGCCAGGCAACGAGCCGAGCTGACCGAGCGGATCAGCGTGCGCGGCACCGGTGGCGCCCCGTCCGCGAACATCTTGGGCAAGAACTACGTCAAGCAGGTCGATGTGGTGATGAGTTCGTGGGCGACCGGTCCGGAGTTGATGATCTCGACCAAGAGGATGGATTCCTCCTTCGGGAAGAACGCCGCCAACCGGGTCGAGGAGAGCTACGGCGACGCGAAGAACCTCCGCTCCCGCCACCCGGAAGCAGCGCTCGGGTTCCTGTACGGCCTGGGCGCCAGCGCCCTGGACACCGAACCCGAAACCGCCCGCTGGCTGATCGACCTGCTCGGCAAACTGGGGCGGGAGTCGGACGCCTACGACGCCGTGGGGCTGATCATCCCGCACGTGCCCACGCCCCCGGACGCCACCTCGGAGGAGGATCCGGCCGGTCCGCTGGAGGCGGGCGCCACCGAGGGGCTGGTCGCGAACCCGGCCGACGGAGCCACCGAAGACGACCTGGACCTGGGCCTGCTGCCCGCCGTCACCCTGCACCGGGGCGCGGTCCCTGGGGAACTCGATCCGGGCCGGTTCTTCGCGAAGATGTGCACCCTGGTTCTCGATCGGACGCCGATCAACTTCCACCGCGAGGCGCGGGCGCGGCGACGCTCCGCGTGACCCGACGCTCAGGTTCGGTCATGACAGGCCGCGGGTGGTCGCGGTGAGGGGCTCGTTGACGTCGAAGAACCGGGCGCGGATGCAGGTGACGCCGAAACCTTCCAGGCGCTTGGTGTGCATGGTCGCGTGGGCGTGGGCGGACGCCTGTTCAGTGACCGAACCGTCATCGGCGTCTGCCTCCACGCAGGAACCCAGGTTGCG
>CALMAD010000470.1 GCA_937859105.1 uncultured Propionibacteriaceae bacterium | reverse complement strand
CAGCAGCTCGAAGGCGCGCAGGACGGCGTCGTTCAGGAACGTCCCGCCCTGCACAACGACGCGCTCGCCGAGCGCGTCGGCGTCCTTGAGCTTGATGACCTTGTATAGCGCATTGCGCACGACCGAGTAGGAGAGCCCGGCGGAGATCTCGCCGACGTTCGCGCCCTCCTTCTGCGCCTGCTTCACCGAGCTGTTCATGAAGACGGTGCAGCGGGACCCCAGATCGACCGGCCGGGACGCCTCCAGCGCCGCGGCGGCGAAGTGCTGGACGTCGGTGCCCATCGTCTCGGCGAACGTCTGCAGGAACGAGCCGCAGCCCGAGCTGCACGCCTCGTTGACCGAGATGGAGTCGACGGCCCCGTTGCGGATGCGCAGGTACTTCATGTCCTGCCCGCCGATGTCGATGACGCTCGTGACCCCGGGCGCGATGTGCTCGGCGGCGCGGTAGTGGGCCATCGTCTCGATCTCGCCGTCGTCGACGCGGAGCGCGGCCTGGATGAGCGCCTCGCCGTAGCCCGTGACGCAGGCGCGGCCGAGGTGGGCGTCCGGGGGCAGCTCGCGCCGGATGCGCGCGACGATCTCGACGGCCGCGCTGACCGGGTCGCCGGCGTTCTTGGCGTAGTGGGAGAACACGATCTCGTCGGCGTCGTTCAGGACGACGGCCTTGATCGTCGTCGAGCCGGCGTCGATGCCGAGGAAGCAGTCGCCGTGGGCGTCCGCGAGGCTGCGCTGCGGGATGGTGGCCCGCGCGTGCCGCTCGGTGAACGCCTGGCGCTCGGCGTCGTCCGCGAACAGCGGACGCATGGTGGGGGAGGCCAGCGGGATCACCGTCGTCGGGTCCGTCAGCCCCGCGACCAGCTCGGAGGGCCGCTTCGGCGTCCCGGACGCCAGCATCGCCGAGCCCAGCGCGACGTAGAGCTGGGCGTCGTCGGGGGTCGTGAAGGAGTCCACCTGCCCGGCCAGCGCGCGCTCGTACGCCGAGCACAGCTCGGGCAGGAAGTGCAGCGGGCCGCCGAGGAACATCAGGTTGCCTCGGATCGGACGCCCACAGGCGAGACCCGCGATCGTCTGGGTCGCGACCGCCTGGAACACGGACGCCGCGAGGTCGGTGTGGGCCGCGCCCTGGTTCAGCAGGGGCTGCAGGTCGGACTTCGCGAACACGCCGCAGCGCGAGGCGATCGGGTAGAGGTGGGTGTAGTGGGACGCGAGCTCGTTGAGGCCGGAGGCGTCCGTGTGCAGCAGCGTCGCCATCTGATCGATGAACGCGCCGGTGCCGCCCGCGCACGTGCCGTTCATGCGCTGCTCGGGGGTCGGCTTGAGGTACGTGATCTTCGCGTCCTCGCCGCCGAGCTCGATGACGACGTCGGCCTCGGGATGGCGACGCTCGATGGCCTCGGTGGCCGCGATCACCTCTTGGACGAAGGACGCGCCCATCATCTGCGCGACCTGGAGGCCGCCCGAGCCGGTGATGCCCACGGTCATGGGGGAGTCTCCGACGTGCTCGGTGAGCGAGTCGATGAGCCGTCGCACCTCGCCGCGGACGTCCGCGTGGTGTCGTCGGTAGTCGGCGTGGACGATCTCCTCGCCGTCGAGGACCACCGCCTTGACCGTCGTCGAACCGATGTCGAGCCCCAGGGCGAGTGCTGCCACGATGTCGCTCCCAAACCGAATGATCGTTCTAGTACGGGCCACGATAGCCGGAAACCCGACGAAAGCCACGTTGGTCGCGGCCACTGGGCAGGAGTGTCCGACATATGAGCACAGCGTCACGGGTCGCCGGGCTCCCGGACGCCTCCCCGGGACGCCCGCGTCGCGGCCCGCCCGGGCCGGGGGACGGTACCAGCGAGGCGGATAAAGGCCCGTGCGGTAGCGTGGCCGCGATGGGAGGGATGATGGCGACAGCGCGCGGCAGCAAACGGGCGAGCATCGTGGCCGCGGCCGCTGAGCTCATCCGCACCCGGGGCGTCCACGCGACGTCCATCGCGGAGATCATCGCGGCGTCCGATTCGTCCGCGGGCACCATCTACCACCACTTCGCGAACAAGAACGAGATCGTCCTGGCCGTGGCTGTCGACACGGTGTCGGAGCCGCTGCAGGCGATCGTGCGGCAGCCGTGGGGCGACTCCATGTCGCCCGGTGCGCTCCTGCGCGCCATCGCCGAGGCCGTGTTCACCGGCGAGGTCGAGTCGGCCCTCATCGTGCAGCTCTGGGCGGGGTCGGCGAACGACCCGCAGCTCAAGTCGCTGCTGTCGGAGCAGTTGACCGGCGTCCGCGAGGAGATCAAGCGTCGGCTCGCGCGCTGGCTCGAAGCCCAGGGCGAGCCGGACGCCTCCGCGCGCGCCGAGACCCTCGCGTTGGTCACGATGGGCCAGGTCATGGGCATGCTCGCGGCGCGCACGATGCTGCCGCACCTCGATCGGGACGCCTACCTCGACGAGGCCGCCGCGTTGCTGGACGGCGCCGGGCGTGGCTGATCCCCGGGCGGGCGGGAGGCCCTGGCTCGGGGCGCTGAGCGTGGTCGGCGGGGCCATGCTGTGGGGCACGACCGGCACCTCGCAGGCCCTGCTCGGGCCCGGCACGACGCCGGTCGGCGTCGGGGCCACTCGCCTGCTGATCGGCGCGGTCGCGCTGCTCGCTGGGGCGACGATGGCGAACCGCGGCGCGCTCGTCGGGGTGTTCACGAGGCGCCGGCTGCCCTGGCTGGTGGGTGGCGGCGCGGGCATCGTGGCCTACCAGCTCACGTTCTTCAACGGCGTCGCGCGCACGGGCGTCGCGACCGGCACGCTCATCATGCTCGCGACGGCGCCCCTGGTCGCGGGCCTCGTGGGGTGGGTGGTCCTGCGGGATCGCCTCACCCTCGCCTGGGCGGCCGGCACGCTGATCGCGCTGGCCGGCTGCGCCCTGCTGGTGGCCGGCGCCGGCGCCGCGGTGCGCGTCGACCCGCTCGGGGTCGCGTCGGCCGTCGGCGCCGGGGTCTCGTTCGCCGTGTACTCGGTGTGCGGCCGCGTGCTCATGACGACGGGCGTCGACCCGCTGACGGGGGCCGCCGCGGTGTTCGGCGTCGGGCTGCTCGGCATGCTCGTGCCGCTGGCGACCGCGGACCTCTCGTGGGTGTGGACGCCGCGCTCCCTCGCGATCCTCGCCTGGCTCGGCGTCGGCGCGACCGCACTGGCCTACCTGCTCTACCAGCGGGGGCTCGCCACCGTGCCGGCCGCCGTGGCGAGCACGCTGGCGCTGGCGGAGCCGATGACGGCGTCCCTGCTCGCGGTGCTCGTGCTCCGTGAGCCGATGACGCCGGTCTCGGCGGCCGGGCTGCTGCTCGTGCTGGTGGGCCTGGCCGCGGTGGGGTTGCTCAGTTCGCGGAGACGTCCGGCCCGCCGAGCCCCTTGAGGAAGTCCTCGAACTCGGCGCCGATCTCGTCGGCGGACGGCAGATTCTCCGCCTCGGCGGTGATGCGGCGGCGGCCCTCCACGAACGCGTCGTAGTTCTGCTCGAGCTGCCGGACGACCTCGCCCACTTCGTCGGACGCCTCGACCTGCTCGGTCACGCCGGCGAGCGTGGCCGCCGCGGCGACCTCCAGCGCGGAGGTCGGGATGTCGAGCGACGCCGTCTTGCTCAGCTCGCCGAGCAGCGCGATCGCCGCCGGGGCGTAATCGCCTTCGGCAAGGTAGTGCGGCACGTGGGCGACGAGCCCGCGCACGTCGTGGCCGGCCTCGTCGAGCCGCACGGTCAGCGCCGAACCGAACGTCGCGCTCATCTGGAACGAGCCGAACACCGGCTCTTCCTCCAGCAGCGTGGGGTCGCTGGCGTACTGGGTGATGACGGTCGGCCGCGTGTGCGGGGCGGGCGCCGGGATACCCTGCAGCAGGACCGTCTGCTGGACGTCGAACTGCTCGATGAGGTGGGCGACGGACGCGGCCATGCGCTCCCACTGCAGCGACGGCTCGGGGCCCTGCAGCAGCAGGAAGTCGTTGCCGGCCGCGTCGGTCAGCTGATGCAGCGTGATCTGCGGCGGCTCATAGTCCTTCAGGTGATCGCGGTCGAACGTGACGACCGGGCGGTGGCCCGCGTAGTCGAGCACCTGGTCCATGTCGAAGTGGCCGAGCTGGTGGCCGCTCAGCGAGTCGAGGAGATGCCGGTCGACGATCGCCTGGCTGTGGCCGGCGTCCATGAAGCTGCCGAGGGTCACGACGAGCGTGTTCGCACGGACGGTGCGCTGGTCGACGTGATCCTCGTAGATGAACAGGCTGACGGGATCAAGCATGGTGACTCCTCGATCGGTTGCTGACGCCTTCCTCAACGCCGGGGTGGGGGCGGACATTCCCGACGCCCTGGCCGTCGCGGGGTTGCCGGAGGAGTCACTGCGCCGCGCCGCCGAAGCCCAACTGCCGCCACGCCTCGTACAGGGCGAGGGCGGCGGTGCTGGCCAGGTTGAGCGAGCGGCGGTCCGGCAGCATCGGGACGACGACCCGCTCGGTCACGCGCGGGTCATCGAGCACGTCGGCGTCCAGCCCGGACGGCTCGGAGCCGAACAGCAACACGTCGCCGGGGGCGTAGGCGATGTCGGTGTACCGGACGCGGGCGTGCGCGGTGAACGCGAAGACCCGGGCGGGCAAGAGGGCGGCGTAGGCGTCCTCGAGGCCGGCGTGCACGGTGGCCAGCGCGCGGTCGCGGTAGTCGAGCCCGGCGCGCCTGAGGCGGGCGTCGTCCATGGAGAAGCCGAGCGGCCCGGCGAGGTGCAGCTCGGCGCCGGTGATCGCCGAGAGCCGCATCGTGGACCCGGTGTTGTTCGGGATGCGCGGGCGGTGGAACAGGAGGCGGACGGGGCACGACACGCCCGCCAGTCTCTCACCCCGCCCGCGAGGCCCCTCCTCGGACGCCCCGAGTGCCCTTCGCACGCCGTGACCTCACGCGGCCCCGCTCGGCCAGCGCAGCTCGGCCGCGCTGACGAACCGCCGCGGGGTGCCGTCGACGGGGTCGGTGAACGCGAGCTCGCGGGCGACCAGCCGCAGGGGCCCGCCGAGGGCGTCCTCTGGCTCGGCCAGCCGCGGGGTGGGGTACAGCGGGTCGCCGACGATCGGCGCGCCCAGCCCGGAGAGCTGGACGCGGAGCTGGTGCGTCCGGCCGGTGCGGGGCGTCAGGCGGTAGCGCGCGAGGGCGCCGCGCCGCTCGACCAGGTCGACCAGCGTCTCGGCGTTGGGATCGGCGCCGGGCACCTCCACGACCTGCAGCGACCCGGCTGGCTTCGTCAGATGGCTCGCCACGACCCGCGGCCACGGTCCGGGCAGGGCGGGCGCCAGGGCCTCGTAGGTCTTCGCCGCCACCCCGGTCGCGAACAGCGCCTGATACTGCCCGCGACACTCGCGGCGCGTGGTGAACAGCAGGACGCCCGCCGTCCCGCGGTCGAGACGGTGCGCCGCGGTGAGCTCCGGCAGGTCGAGCTCGACGCGCAGCCGCACCAGCGCCGACCGGGCGACGAACGAGCCCCTCGGCGTCGTCGCGACGCCCGACGGCTTGTCGATCGCGACGATCCGCTCGTCGCGCCAGAGCACCGGCAGAGGCGGGCGCGGCCCCGGCTCGGGCCGGACGCTTCGGTGGAAGAACACCAGCGTGTGCGGCCGATAGGGGGCGTCCGCCGCGAACGGACGCCCGCGGTCGTCCACGAACTCCCCGGACGCCAGTCGCTCGGCCACGCGGGCGTCCGGAGGGAGCCGTTCGGCGAGGTACTCCCGCAGGGTCGCCCACGGATGCCGCGAGCCCGGGGTGTTGTCGGGCGTGCGGAGCCACGCGGCGTCCAGGCCGTGCCGCGGCGGCAGGGGGGAGCGGGGCATCGCACGTCCTTTCGGTCGGGCTCGACGACAGGTTAAGGCCTGGGCCGAGGCGTCCGGAGAGCCCGGGTCCCGCGGCCGGGCTGACAAGGGTGAATGCAACGCGAGGAACGTCGGGCCCGGCCTCGTGGTCGGGGTGAGAAAACGTGCGCCACCATCCCTTCTCGCCCGATGCGCGCAAGTAGTAGCGTGCCGACCAGCCGGGCACGAGGCTCATCCCGACGGTCATGGATGATCGCCGGCAGCAACCGAACAACCCGCGTGGGCGACGGCGACGACGCGGTGACAGAGAGGCAATCAACGTGGATATCAACATCCTGTGGCTCATCGTTGCTTTCGGCAGCGGGGCGTTCGGCGCGGCGATCGGCCCGCAGACGGCCTTCATCTTCACCGGCTTCGCTTACCTCTTCGGGCTCGGCGGCCTGATCGCGACCGGCGCCGACAACGCGGCCGCGGGCCAGTTCATCGCCACCGTCGCGTTCGGCCCGGTCTTCGGCCCGCACATCGCCTGGGCCGGCGGCGCCGCCGGCACCGCCTACGCCGCGAAGAAGGGCTACATCGAGTCAGGCCGCATGGTCGATCTGCCGCTGGCCGGCATCGCGAAGATGGACGTTCTCATCGTCGCCGGCGTTTTCGGCACGGGCGGCTACCTGTTCGAGCGCGTCCTGCACCTCATCCCGAGCTTCGCGACGAACGACGGAACCGTCATCGGCTGGACCGACACGGTCGCCTTCACCGTCGTGCTGTCCCACGTTCTCGCTCGTGTGCTGTTCGGCGTCAAGAGCCGCAAGGTCTTCGGGCCGTTCCCGAACGGCCGCCCGCTCGTGCTCGACGACGGCAGCCACTGGGTCGAGCACCAGGAGAAGTGGTCGCTCTCGGCCGGTCACGGCTTCTTCTCGGGCCTGGTCTTCGCGTTCGCCGCGGTGTGGCTGATCGTGACGTTCCCCAACAACGCCGAAATCCAGGGCCGCGCCTTCCTGATCGGCTGGGCGGTCTCCGCGCTGACGCTGATCTTCCTGAGTTGCGGGCTGAAGACTCCGGTCACGCACCACATGACGATCATCGCCGCGCTGGCGGCGGTCATCATGATGCGCATCCAGTTGCAGGGCGGCGGCTCCATCGGGGCGGCCACCCCGACGCAGATGGTCATCGCGGTGCTCTTCGGCGCGGTGTTCGGCGCGATCTCGGGCCTCGTCGGCGAGTTGTTGTCGCGCCTCATGAACGCCCGCGGCGACACCCACATCGACCCGCCGGCCCTCGCGATCTTCTCGCTGACGACCCTCCTGTTCGCCGTCCAGTCGCTCGCGATGTGACCTTCGTCTCACGGTCAAGGCCCCCGGGAACCTCGGTTCCCGGGGGCCTTGACGTGGATCTCGTCGGTGAGTCCGCTGCGGGTCAGGCCTGCCGCGAGAACGCGGTGGCCTCGGCGACCAGCGCGGCGTCCGGACGAACCCCGGTGTAGAGCACGAACTGCTCCAGCGCCTGCAGGCTCATGACCTCGGCGCCCGAGATCGTCTCCCTGCCGAGGTCGCGGGCGCGTAGGAGCAGCGGCGTCCACACCGGCCGGGGCACGACGTCGAACACGACGCTCGCCCCGGCCACGACCTCGTCGGCCACCGGGAGGGCGTCGGCCTCCGGGCCGCCCTCCATGCCGACGGGCGTGCAGTTGATGATCAGCCGGGGCGCGTCGTCGCCGACCTGCTGCGCCCACGTGCATCCGTACTTCTCGGCGAGGGCGGGCCCGGTCTGCGGGTTGCGCGAGACCACCTGGACGTCGGTGAAGCCCTCGTCGCGGACGGCCGCCACGGTCGCCTTCGCCATGCCGCCGGCGCCCAGCACGACGGTCGGCAGCGCCTGATCGACGTCGTGGCTGCGCAGCAGCGACACGATCGCGAGATAGTCGGTGTTGTACGCCTTCAGGTAGCCGTCGGTGTTCACGATGGTGTTCACCGACTCGATGACCTCGGCCGACGGGTCCAACTCGTCGACCAGCGGGATCACCTCCTCCTTCCACGGCATCGAGATCGCGGCGCCCCGGATCTGCAGCCCCCGGACGCCGGCCACGGCCGCCTTGATGTCGGTCGTGGTGAACGCCTTGTAGACGAAGTCGAGCCCGAGGGCGTCGTAGAGGTAGTTGTGGAACCGGGTGCCGGTGTTCCCGGGGCGCCCCGACAAGGACAAGCACAGGCGCGTGTCCTTCGTCAGGCCCT
>CALMAD010000469.1 GCA_937859105.1 uncultured Propionibacteriaceae bacterium | reverse complement strand
ACGCCCGCGAACACCGACGTGCCGCCGAAGTTGTGGGCGATGCGGTAGATCATCTCCTGGATGAGCACCGTCTTGCCCACGCCGGCGCCGCCGAACAGGCCGATCTTGCCGCCCTGCACGTACGGGGTCAGCAGGTCGAGCACCTTGATGCCCGTCTCGAGCATCTGCGTCTTGGGCTCCAGCTCGTCGAACTTCGGGGCCGGGCGGTGGATCGGCCAGCGCTCCTGGATCTCGAGGGAGGCCGTGTCCTCGTTCAGGCAGTCGCCGATCACGTTCCACACGTGGCCCTTGGTGACGTCGCCCACCGGGACGCTGATGGGGCCGCCGGTATCGATCACCTCGGTGCCGCGGCGCATGCCGTCGGTCGGCTTCAGCGAGATCGCCCGGACGATGTTGTCGCCGACGTGCAGGGCCACCTCGGCGGTGATCTCGCGGGTGAGGTCGCCCGCCTCGATCTCGATCTTGAGGGCGTTCAGGATGTCGGGCATCTGATCGGCGGGGAACTCGACGTCCACCACGGGGCCGATGACTCGGGCCACGCGGCCGACCCCGGCCTTCCGCTCGGTGCCCTGAGCCTGGTCTGCTGTCACGGTCATGTTCTTGTCTGCCTCTCGTCCCCTAGTCGGAGTCGCTTGACTCGGCCAGCGCGCTGGCGCCGCCGACGATCTCGGTGATTTCCTGCGTGATTTCGGCCTGACGCGCCTGGTTCTCCTCGCGCGTCAGATCCTCGATGAGCTGGGTCGCGTTGTCCGTCGCGGACTTCATCGCGCGCTGCTGGCTCGCCAACTGGGACGCCGCGGCCTGCAGCAGGTAGAACCACACGCGGCTGCGCACGTACAGCGGCATCAACTCGTCGAGCACCGTCTCGGGGTCGGGCTCGAACTCGTAAATCGGGTAGGCCTCGTGCTCCCCCAACTCGCGGACGCCTTCGACGACCTCGAGCGGCAGCAGCCGCCGCACTCGCGGCGTCTGCGTGAGCATCGACTCCATCCGCGTGTAGACGGCGTGGATCTCGTCGACCCCGCCCTCCTCGTACGGCGTCAGGAAGTCGCCGATCAGCCGGTCGGCGATCTCCTGGGCGTTCGCATACGTGGGAGCGTCGGAGAAGCCCTCCCACTGCGCCTCGATCGGCAACTCGCGGAAGTTCAGGAACGAGATGCCCTTGCGCCCGGACACGTAGCGCTTGACCTCGACGCCCTCGTCCTGGACCCGGCGGCGGAAGCTCGCGACCATCTTGATCACGTTGCTGCTGTACGCCCCGTTCATGCCCCGATCCGAGGTGAAGAAGACCAGGGCGACCCGGCGCGGGTGCTCGTGCTGCCGCTGCGTCAGCGGATGCTCCGTCGTCGCGTGGGCCGCGAGCGCGGAGACCGCCCGGTTCAGCTCACGCGTGTACGGCAGGGCGGCCTGCGCCGCCTGCTGGGCCTTGATGATCTTCGAGGCCGCGATGAGCTCCATCGCCTTGGTGATCTTCTTGGTCGCGGTCACCGACTTGCGCCGCTGCCGCAACTCCCTCAGGCCGGCCGCCATGAATCAGTTGCCCCTCTGCACGGTGATCTGCTCGTTGTCCATGTGTTCGTCGTCGAGCGCCTTGGCGTGCTCGGCGTCGTCGCCGGCGGGCTTCGACTCCTCCGCCCGGAACGACTCCTTGACCTTGTCGATCTCGGCAGCGAGCGCGCTCGCGGTGTCGTCGTCGAACTTCTGCGTCTCGGCGATCGTGGACAGGATGTTCGTGTTGCGCCGCAGGTGATCGAGCAGTTCGCGCTCGAACCGCAGCACATCCGGCACCGGGATGTCGTCGAAGTGACCGTTGGTGCCCGCCCACACGCTGACGACCTGGTCCTCCACCGGGTACGGCGTGTACTGCGGCTGGCGCAGCAGCTCGGTGAGCCGGGCGCCCCGATCCAACTGGCGACGGGACGCCGCGTCCAGGTCGGACGCGAACATCGCGAACGCCTGCATGTCGCGGAACTGGGCCAGGCTGATCTTCAGCGTGCCGGCCACGCCCTTCATCGCCTTGATCTGGGCCGCGCCGCCCACGCGGGACACCGAGATGCCGACGTCGATGGCCGGTCGCTGGTTCGCGTTGAACAGGTCCGACTGCAGGAAGATCTGGCCGTCGGTGATGGAGATCACGTTCGTCGGGATGTAGGCCGACACGTCGTTCGCCTTGGTCTCGATGATCGGCAGGCCGGTCATCGAGCCGCCCCCCAACTCGTCGGAGAGCTTCGCGCAGCGCTCCAGCAGGCGGGAGTGCAGGTAGAACACGTCGCCGGGGTACGCCTCGCGGCCCGGCGGCCGGCGGAGCAGCAGCGACATCGCGCGGTACGCCTCGGCCTGCTTGGTCAGGTCGTCGAACACGATGAGCACGTGCTTGCCCTGGTACATCCAGTGCTGGCCGATGGCCGAGCCGGAGTAGGGGGCGATGTACTTGAAGCCGGCCGGGTCGGACGCAGGCGCGTGCACGATGGTCGTGTAGTCCATCGCGCCCGCTTCCTCCAGCGTCGAGCGCAGCGCGGCGATCGTCGACCCCTTCTGGCCGACCGCCACGTAGATGCAGCGGACCTGCTTGGTCGGGTCGCCGGAATCCCAGTTCGACTTCTGGTTGATGATCGTGTCGACCGCGATGGCGGTCTTGCCGGTCTTGCGGTCGCCGATGATGAGCTGGCGCTGGCCGCGTCCGATCGGGATCATCGCGTCGATCGCCTTGATGCCCGACTGCAGCGGCTCGCGCACCTCCTGGCGGTCCATGACGCCGGCGGCCTGCAGTTCCAGAACGCGGCGCTCGGGAACGTCGGCGATCTCGCCCAGGCCGTCGATCGGGTTGCCCATCGCGTCCACCGTGCGGCCCAGGTAGCCGTCGCCGACGGGGACGGAGAGCACCTCGCCGGTGCGACGCACCGTCGACCCCTCGTCGATGCCCTCGGAGTCGCCCAGCACGACGACGCCGATCTCCCGGACGTCGAGGTTCAGCGCGATGCCGAGGGTGCCGTTCTCGAACTCCAGCAGCTCGTTCGCCATGGCGGAGGGCAGGCCCTCGACTCGGGCGATGCCGTCGCCGGACGTCGCGACCGTGCCCACCTCGTCGCGGCTCGCGGTCTCGGGGGTGTAGTTCTGCACAAACCGGTCAAGAGCGTCCCGGATCTCCTCGGGACGAATCGTGAGTTCCGCCATTGGTTGCGTCCTTAGCAATCGTTGTGATTCAGCTCAATTTGCGCCGCGCGTCATTCAGACGCCCGGCGACGGTGCCTTCGATGACCTCGTCACCCAGGGACACCCTCACCCCGCCCAGCACCTCGGGGTTGACGACCACGCGCAGCGTGACGTCGCGCCCCGCCTGCTTCACCAGCGCGGCGCGCAGGCGCTCGGCCTGATCGTCCGCCAGCGGGCGTGCGACCTCGACGGTGGCCACCGCGCGGCCCCGCATGTCTGCCGCGGCCTTGAGGTAGCCGTTCATCGTCAGATCGAAGGTCCGGTCCCGCGCGAGCACGGCCCGGCGGGCGAGGCCCGCCACCGGCTTGATGACCTTGTCACCCAGCACGTCGGCCAGCAGACCCTGACGCGCGGACGCCGGCGTGCTCCGGTCGGACAACGCGGCCCGCAGGTCGGGGTTGCCGTCGACGATGCGGCCGACCCGGAACAACTGGTCCTCCGTCTCGTCCAGCTGCCCCTCCGCCTGCGCGGTCGCGAGCGCCGCCCGGACGCCCTGCCGCTCCAGCGCGTTCACGAAGGCCCCGCTGGTGTTCCAGCGAAGGTTGGTCGCCTCGGCGAGTATCTTCAGGGCGCCGTCGGAGACCTTGCCCTGGAACAGGCTCGTGACCAGGCCCTGACGCGCCTGCTCCGGTGCGGACTGATCGCTCAGCGCCCGACGGAGGCTGGGCGTCCGGCCCAGCGTGTCGACGATGTCGAACAGTTCGCCGGCCAGGTCGTACGACGGGTCGAGCCCGTTCAACACCTGATCCAACGACCCCTGTCGCGCCTCGGCGTTCGCGCTCATGCCCGCTCCACCGGCTCCCGCTCGAGCGACTCGATGAAGCGATCGACCGTGCGGCGAGCGCGCTCGTCGTCATCCAACGATTCTCCGACGATGCGGCCCGCCAGCGTCGTGGCCAGGCCACCCACCTCGGTGCGCAACTGGCTGATCGCCTGGGCCCGCTCGGCCTCGATCTGCGTCTTGGCGTTGTTCAGCAGGCGAGCGGACTCGTCCTGAGCCTGTTGACGCATCTCGGCCACGATCGTCGCACCCTGGGCCTTCGCCTCCTCGCGGATGCGCGCGGCCTCCTCACGGGCGGTCGCGAGCTGCTCTTTGTACTCCTCCAGAGCGGCCGCGGCCTCGGCCTGCGCCTTCTCGGCCTTCTCCATGCCGCCCTGGATCGCGGCGGCGCGCTCTTCGTACGTGGCCTCGAACGCGGGCACGACCTTCTTCTGGATCACCAGCCAGCAGATCAGGAAAAGGACGATGCCCGCGATGATCTCGGACAGGTGCTCCGGCAGGAGCGGTCCGAACCCTTCAAGCGGCAACATGACGTCTTACCTCACTGAAGCACGAAGGCGAGGGCGATGCCGATGATGGCGAGCGCCTCGACCACGGCGAAGCCGATCCACGCGGTGCTGAGCATCGCGCCACGGGCCTCAGGCTGACGAGCGGTCCCGTTGATCACCGAGGCGAAGATCCACGCCACACCGAGGGCCGGGCCCAGGGTCGCGAGGCCGTAGCCGAGCATGTTGAGGGAGCCGTTCAGCTCAAGAAGGTGAAGCATGGAGTTTCCTTTCGGATCTTGGTTACTGCGTGACTGCGTCGTTGTTGCGGGATCAGTGCGATTCGGCGATGGAGGACGCCACATATTGGGCGGTCAGGACGGTGAAGATATAGGCCTGGATCGCGCCGACCAGCAACTCCAGGGCGAAGATCGCGAAACTGAACACGATGCCGATGCCGCCCGCCGTCTTGAGCAGGGCGACCGGGAACCCGTTGGCGGGTTCGGTCATCGCGAGCAGCATCGTGGAGCCGATCACGAACACCATCACGACCAGGTGCCCGGCGAACATGTTCGCGAAGAGTCGCAGGGCGAGCGTGAACGGCCGGACGATGAAGTTCGACAAGAACTCCAGCGGAATGATGAGCGCCCAGAGGGCTTTCGGGACCCCCTCGGGCAGCGTCATCTTGCGCATGTACGTGCCGAACCCCCACTTGGCGATGCCGGCGCCGTTGTACAGCAGCCAGGTGAGCAGGGCGAGCCCGTAGGCGTAACCGATCTTGCTGAAGGTCGGGAACATGAACAGGAAGAACTGCCCGAACAGGTTGTTGATCCAGATGAAGGTGAAGAGCGCGATCAGATACGGCAGGAAGCGCCGGTAGTCGTGACCGAGGGCGTCCCGCGCGATCGTATTGCGAATCAGGTTGTAGAACTGCTCGCCGAGAAACTGCTTGCGGCTCGGGACGACGGTCTGGCGCCGCGCCATCCACAACCAGAAGGCGATGACGATGATCGCCGCGATGACCGCCTGGGTCAGGTGGTTGTTGAGCCACGAAAACTGGGGCCCCAGGTCGGGAAAGAGCGGGCGGGAGTTGAAGCTCTCAGCGCTGGGCGGCCACCCGGAGTGGTCGCCTTCCCCTTCTAACGGGATCAGACGGCTTGCGAGCCCACCCATGTGCCCTCCTGCTGGTGCGATCATGCCCGACCGTAACGCTTGATGACGATGTAGATGCCAGCCACCGTACCCAGGATCAACCCGACAGGGAGCCAGAACGTCGTGTTCAGCGCGCGATCGGCGAGCCAACCAAGACCGCCATAGAAAAGAAGGCCGGAGATGAGGTAACTGATGATGCGCAAGCCCTGGTCCACGCCGCCCTGCTCGTCCATAGCGTTTGGGACTCTATCAGGGTTCGTGGGGCTGGTCACATGCACACTCCCCGTCCTCGACGGGCGTATCGAAGACTGAAACACGCAGGTGGGCGAACACCCAGATCTCCGCGGCCAGCCACCCCAGGACGACCAGGATCGCGCCTGCCCCCAGGGGCGCACGCTGCAGCCAGGCGAAGCGCTCGGGGCTCCCCAGGACGAGCGCGAGGGCCCCGCCCAGCAGGGAGACCCGGACGGCATAGGACGCCAGCGCGGCGACCATCAGACGCTCGGGGGAGGCGTCCGCGAACGCGATCTGGATCGCGTGTCCGATGATGCTGAACGCGAGCGCGAGCACGGCGCCGAGCGCGGCGGACAGGGCGGCAAG
>CALMAD010000468.1 GCA_937859105.1 uncultured Propionibacteriaceae bacterium | reverse complement strand
GGCTGGCCTACGAGGAGAAGATCGCCGGCGTCTGCGGCCTTGCGCGCGATGAAATGAAACCAGTACACGTCGCGCAGGTCCTGGCCTTCGCGCACCGGCTCGCCATTCAGGTTGCCAAACACCACATCAGTGTGCAGCCCCAGCTCCGCGAGCGCGCGCTCGGCGAGCGATTCCACCCGCATCCGCTGCTCGGCCCGGGCCAGCTCGTCGCGGTGCACCGTATCGACGAGCGCCTCGAACTGCTTCGCGAGGTCGCGGCTGGCGCGGCGGGCGTCGGTGAGCCGGCGCTCCGCGTCCAGCCGGGGCGCCTCCGCCTCGGCCCGCGCGCGCCCGGCGATCGCCTGGGAGCGCTCGACCTGCTCCATGATCCAGGACGCCGCCAGCCGCGCCGCCTCGGCCACCTCGGCCTCGCGGCGCAGTTGCTCGCGCCGCTGCGCGGCCTTCGCGCGCGCCTGGCGCTCGGCCTCGGCGGCCCGCAGCAGCGAGTCGGCGCGGCCGGCGAACGCGCGGGCGCGCTCCTCGACGGTGCGCAGCGCGAGGCGCGCTTCCATCTCCGCTTGCCGGGACGCCGTCGCTGCGGTCGCCAGCCGGTCGCGCTCGGTCGGGTCGGCGTCCGAGACCTCCGCGTGGGACTGGGCCAGCTCCAGGCGCTCCGTCAGCGCTGCGAGCGCCGCGGCGTTCTTGTCCTTGGCCTCCTCCGCGGCCGCCGCGGACGACCGCAGCCGCTCCCATTCCGCCAGCGCCGCCCGGGACGCCTGGTTCAGCCGGCCCAGTTCCTCGGCCAGGGCCGAGTACTGGGCGTCCGACTCGTGCAGCCGCGCCAGCGCGGCGTCGCTGCGTCGCGTGGCCGCGGCGTGGGCGTCCTTGGCCTGGGCGAGCGCGAACGCGAGCCGCTCGACCTCCGCCTGGGCGTCGACGAGCCGTCCGGACGCCTCGTCGACCGCCGCCTGGACCTCGATCAGGCTCGGCTTGGCCGACGACCCGCCGGAGGAGAACCACGACGACAAGACGTCGCCCTCGCGCGTGACGGCCGCCACATCGGGGACGCTGGCCACCAGCGCCCGCGCCGCCGCCAGGTCGTCGACCACCGCGACCTTGCGCAGCAGGCGCGTCACGGCCGGCTCCAGCGACGACTCCACGGTGACGACCTCGGTCGCGTACCGCGCACCGCCCGGCAGCCCGGGCCAGGACGCGGCGTCCTCCCCGTCGGGCGCGCCCCCGAGCAGCAGCCCGACGCGGCCGAGGTCGTCGGTCTTGAGGTGACCGAAGGCGTCCACGGCGGCGTCCAGGCCGGCCACGGCCACGGCCTCCGCCGCGTTGCCGAGCGCGGCCGAGACGGCCGTCTCGTAGCCTGCCTCCACCCCGACCAGGGCCGCGACCGACCCCAAAACCCCGCCTACGCGATCGGACGCCGCGAGCAGCGCCGCCGAGGCGTCCTTGCGCTCGAGGCCGAGCTTCAGCCCGTCGAGCCGCGCCGCGATCGACGCGCGCTCCCTCTGGGCGGTCGTCTCGGCGGCCTTGAGTTCGTCGATCGTCCGGGACGCCTCGTCGCGCGCCGCCTCCGCCTTCTCGTACTCGCCGTCGAGCCCGGACTCCCCCGCGCTCACCCCGGCCAGCTCGCTCTCCAGCGCGTTGAACGAGTGTTTCGCCTCGTCGGCGCGGCGCGTCGCCTGCGCGGCGGCGTCGGCGAGGCGTCCGATCTCGGCGTCGGCGGCCTCCACCTTCGAGCGCAGCGAGTTCACCTCGCCGGTCAGCCGCGCCAGGCCCTCCCGCCGGTCGGCGATCGCCCGGACGTGGGCCGCGTAGCGCCGGTCCGCCTCCGCGTGCTCGGCCTCGAGGCGCGCGCGCTCGCCGGTCGCCTCGGCCAGCGCGGACGCCTTCTCGGACGCCTCCGCCGCCAGCCGCTTCTCCTGCTCGCGGACCTGCTGCGCCTCCAGCTCGATCGCCTCGGGGGAACGGCCGCGGCGGTCGTCCACGCTCACGGTCGACGCGTTGCGGACCCGGTCGGACGCGATCGTGATCGTGGACGCCGCCCGTTCCCGCAGGCCGGCGAGCGCGTACCAGGTCTCCTGCGCCCGGGCCAGCCGCGGGGACGCCGCCGCCACCCGCTCCTCGGCGGACGCCTCCGCCTCCCGCGCGGCCTCGAGCGCCGACTCGACGTCGAGCCGCTGCTGCCGCAGGGACGCCTCCGCCGCCAGATCGGACTCCAGCGCCAGCGACGCCATCACGTAGTCGTCGGCGAGCAGCCGCGCCTTGGAGTCGCGTAGCTCCGCCTGGACGACCGCCGCTTTGCGCGCCACCTCGGCCTGCCGGCCCAGCGGCTTGAGCTGCCGCCGGATCTCGCCGAGCAGGTCCTGCAGCCGGTCGAGGTTGGCCTGGGTGGCCTCCAGCTTGCGCAGCGCCTTCTCTTTGCGCTTGCGGTGCTTCAGGACGCCCGCCGCCTCCTCGATCAGGCCGCGCCGCACCTCGGGGGTTGCCGTGAGGATCGTGTCGAGCTGCCCCTGCCCGACGATGACGTGCATCTCCCGGCCGATGCCGGAGTCGAACAGCAGCTCCTGCACGTCGAGCAGCCGCGCCCCGTGCCCGTTGATGGCGTACTCGGACCCGCCGGCCCGGAACATCGTGCGGCTGATCGTGACCTCGGTGTAGTCGATCGGCAGCGCGCCGTCGGTGTTGTCGATCGTGAGCGAGACCTCGGCGCGGCCCAGCGGCGCCCGGCCGGCGGTGCCGGCAAAGATGACGTCCTCCATCTTGCCGCCGCGCAGGCTCTTGGCCCCCTGCTCGCCCATCACCCAGCTCAGGGCGTCGACGACGTTGGACTTGCCCGACCCGTTCGGGCCGACGATGCAGGTGATGCCGGGCTCGAAGACGAGCGTGGTCGCCGACGCGAACGACTTGAAGCCGCGCAGCGTCAGGCTCTTCAGATACACGCGGCCACTCTAGGCAGAGATCTTCTCCGCATGGCGACGACGCACGGCGCGGAACGTCCACAGCTTGTTGACGACGAAATTCACCGGCATCACGAGGATGATCTGGATCAACTGAGCCCAGTAGACCCTGCGGCGCCAAAACGGAGCGCCGTCGACGAAGAAGTCCCAACCCAGGTACAGCGGCGAGTTGCGGTTCATCAGCAACTGCAGGATCACGATGCCGACCAGGTTCGCCGCGAAGCCGACGGCCAGGAACGGCACGTACTCCTTCAGGAAGGGTGCGCGGCCGCCGTGCTTGAACGTCCAGTACCGGTTCAGCACGAAGTTGAACAGGTTCGCCACCACGAACGCGACGACGTTGTACGCCACGTAGTTGCGGACCGCGTAGCCGCCCGTGCCGAGGGAGATGAGCGCGTCGTACTCGTGGCTGTTGAAGAAGTGGATCGCCACGTTGTTGCAGGCCGCGAAGACGGCCATGTTGACCAGCACCCCGCTGCCGCCGATGAGCCCGAACTTCACGAACTCCTGGAGGCTGTTCCGGTAGCGCTTGAACAGCGCGGCGAGACGGTTCACAAGAACCGCACCCTACCGTGCGGAAGCTGGCAGCGAGGACACCGGAAGACGTCCGCATGAACGGCTCCCGCACCCGGCGCACGCGCGACCCGCCTGACCGAAGGAGTGCGCGGTGACGCGTCCCACGACGTCAGGGCGCGTCACACGCGCATGGGGGCCGCCTCAGGAGCGAGGAACCCCCGTGGCCCGCGAGGTCAGAGCGTCGAACTGCCGATCGGACAGCAGGGCACCCGCAGCGATCAGCGGCTTGGCACCGAAACCCACGGCATACCGCGTCTTGGGGCGCTTGGCGGTCACGGCCTTGGCGATCGCGTCGGAGATGACCGAGGGCGGCGAGTTGCGGTTCGCGTTCGCTTCGGACCGCAGGGACTTGGCCACCGCCTCGGCCTGCGCCTTGTACGGGCCGCTGCCAGACGTCTTCTCCAGGTTGGCGGCGGCGATACCACCCCACTCCGTCGCGATCCCGCCTGGCTCGATGACGACGACATTGATGCCGAACGGAGCGACCTCCAGACGCAGGCAGTCGCTGAGCGCCTCGAGGGCGAACTTCGTGCCGTGGTACCAGCCGCCCAGCGGGGTGTAGATCTTGCCGCCCATCGAGGTGATGTTCACGATCGTCCCCGACTTCTGCGCCCGCATGTGGGGCAGCACCAACCGGGTCAGGTTCATGGCGCCGAACACGTTGACCTCGAATTGGCGCCGCGCCTCGTCCATATCGACGTCCTCGACGGCACCGTAGGAGCCGTACCCGGCGTTGTTGACGAGCACGTCGATCCGGCCCGCGTCAGCGATGATCCGCGCGACGCCCTCCTGCATCGACTGGCCGTCGGTCACGTCCATCCCCAGCGGGATGATCCCGTCGGAGACGAGCTCTTGCAGGCGGTCAGTGCGGCGCGCGGCGCCGTAGACGGTGTACCCGATGCTCGCGAGTTTGCGAGCGGTGGACCCGCCGATCCCCGAGGACGCCCCGGTCACGAGGGCGGCTTTGCTGACCATCGATATTCTCCCAGATAAGATGAGTGGCAGTTCACAATAATCATGAACGATCGTTCACGTTAATACAAGGCGAGCGCAGCCTCGCCGAAAGGCGGTTCCGATGAGCGAGGCTCGGCCGGTGCGCGCGGACGCCGTCCGTAACCGGCGCAAGATTCTCAAGGCGGCCAGGGAACAGATCGGCTCCCAGGGATCAGCCGCAGGCATGGACGACATCGCCCAGGCAGCAGGCGTCGCCGTGGGCACCCTCTATCGGCACTTCCCCACAAAGGCTGATCTCGTGTCAGCCGTGATCGCCGAGCATGTCAGGGAGATCGCTGATGACGCCGAGAGTTCACTCGCGCGGGCGCGCTCCGGGGTGCAGGCCGTCGACGAGATTGGGTCCTTTCTGAAACGCGCGGCCGGGGCCATCGCCCACAACCACGCGGTGAAGGTCGCGGCTGAAGCCCTCGGGGTCGACGATCCCGCCGAGCACACCGACGAGGCGCGGGGGGCGGCCGCGGTGGCCGAGCTGATCCGACTGGGCCAGCGCGCCGGCGACGTCCGGGATGGAGTGACCGTCGCAGACATCTACTTGCTCATGGCAACCGCGCCGACGGACCAGCCAGACGCCGTCCGGCAACGATGGCTCCAACTGGTTCTCCCGGGCATCGCAACCAGGACCTGACCAACCACGCGAAGTCCGCGGGGTCATGATTCCCTGACGTCAAAGGAGCCCGACTTATGCCTACTTTGCATGCCCGGACGCGTCCGGCGTCCGGAGCCGCAGGAGTTACCCTTCCGCACTCTCCTATTTCGTATTACGCTCGATGCGTGGAGACCATCAACGGCAAGCCCGTCACCGAGGACATGATCCAGGCATGGGCCGACGAGGCCAAGCGTGGCTACGACATCGAGCAGTTGCGCAAGCGCGGCCGCAAGCCCAACGGCGACGGCCCTGCGCGGGTCGTCCCCGTCCGCATCGATGACACACTGCTCTCCGCCATCGAAGCGCGCGCCGCGCGCGAGGGAACCAATCGCTCAGCCGTCATCCGTGACATCCTTCGCGCCCACGTGGCATGAGGATCAACCTCTCGGCCCTGAAGCATGGCGTCGCGGAAGCAGACATCCTCCACGCGGCCGAGCGCCGGGCGTTCGAGAGTGAACCTGACGACGACATGCCGGCCAAGCAGTTCATTAGTGGAAACCAGCTCATCATCCACGCCATGAAGGCTCGAAGGTCGGTTCTGAAGCTACTCGACTAGCAAGATGTCGTCAGGCCGCCCTCTGTCAGCGCAATCGCTGGCAGAGCGGGCAGCGGAACGAGCTGCGGTTGGTGAAGTGCTCCCGCACGATCGGCGTCCCGCAGCGGGGGCAAGGTTCGTCTTCGCGCCCGTAGACGTTCAGCGAGCGATCGAAGTAGCCCGACTCCCCGTTCACGTGCACATAGAGGGCGTCGAACGACGTCCCGCCCGCCGCGAGCGCGGCGGTCATCGTGGCGCGGGCGGCGTCCAGGACGGAGACGATCTCGCCCGGCCGCAGCTCGTCGGCCGGCGTCGCGAAATGGACGCCCGCGCGCCACAGGGACTCGTCGGCGTAGATGTTGCCGATGCCCGACGTGACGCTCTGGTCGAGCAGCACCCGCTTGATGCCCGACCGCTTGGCCGCGATGCGGGCGACGAGGGCCGCCTCGTCCAGCTCGGGGTCGAACAGGTCGCGCCCGATGTGGGCGATCTCGGACGGAAGCTCCGCGCCGCCGCGGCTGAGCGACAGGCCGCCGAACATGCGCTGGTCGACGAACCGCAGCTCGCGCCCGTCGTCC
>CALMAD010000467.1 GCA_937859105.1 uncultured Propionibacteriaceae bacterium | reverse complement strand
AGCGCAGGCCGAACAGCGACTCCAGCCGCCGCCGCTCGTAGACCAGCGAGTCGAAGGGGCTGATCAGCGCCTGGGTGTGCAGCCGCCGGGGCCGCGCGGCGGCGGCCCACAGCCAGGCGTCCCGCCAGCCGGGAACGCTGACGCGCTCCACCTCCCCCGACGCCGCGAGCCGCGCCAGCGCGGCCGCCGTCGCATCCGAGCGGGTCCGGAAGTAGTCGGCGACCTGGTAGGTGTCCGCGACCCCGAGGGCGGCCATCGCGCGACGCGCGAGCGTCAGGGCGGCGTCCTCCGCCGAGGGCGTCGGCGTCGCCAGGACGCCCGCCGGCAGCACGTCCGCGCGCAGGGCATAGCGACGCTCGAACGACCGCGTCCGGCCGGCCGGACTCACCTCACCCGTGGTGAGCAGCCACTCGAGAACGTGCTTCGCCTCCGACCAGTTCCACCCCCAGTGCTCGCGGCTGCGGACCTCCGTGTGCTCGATGTCGGACGCCCGCAGCGGCCCGTGCGCGGCGAGGTCGGCCAGGATGCGGGCGGCCAGGTCGGGGTGGGCCGCACGGATGGCGTCCGCCTTGGGCCACGCGCGCCGGGCGTGGGCCGCCATGCGCGGCCGGAGCGCCGGCTCCAGCGCGACGTCGATGAGGCTGGCCGCGTGCCCCCAGTACTCGAACAGCCGCCGCGGCGGCCGGGACGCCGCCCGGTCGAGCAGCGCGGTGTCGTAGGGGCCGAGCCGAGAGAACAGCGGCAGGTAGTGGGCGCGGGCGACGACGTTGATCGAGTCGATCTGGAACTGGGCGAGGCGGTCGATGACCCCCTGCACCTGCCGCATCTTGACCGCGGCGGGCCGGGGGCGTCCGAAGCCTTGCGCGGCCAGCGCGATGCGCCGGGCCTGCGCGAGAGACACGGCGGGGCCGAGCGCCCGATCGGACGCCCGGCCCCGGGGTGAGCCGGTCACTCGGCCTTCGCCTGCGACACCTCCAGGTGGATGACGCCGTAGTCGTAGGCCTTGCGGCGGTACACAACGCTCGGCGCGTTGGTGTCCGCATCGCAGTAGAGGAAGAAGTCGTGCCCGACCAGCTCCATCTCGTCGAGGGCCTGCGCCAGCGTCAGCGGCGTGGCCGGGAAGAACTTCTCGCGGACAACCAGCGGGCCGTCCCCGGTCACCTCGAGCCCGGCGACGCGGTGGGTCTCGGGGCCGTCGGAGTCGGTCTCGGGCGCCGGCGCCGGCACCTCGTCCAGCAGCGACTGGGCCAGCCGGAGACCGCGGTAGTTCTTGCGGCGGTCGGCGGCCCGGCGCAACTGCGCCTTGAGGCGATCGAGGGCGTGCTCGAAGGCGACCGTCTTGTCTTCGGCGCTGGCGACCGCCCGGACGACCGGACCCTTGGACAGCAGGGTGATCTCCGCCTTCACGGCCTGGTCGGGTTGCTTGGCACGGGGCTCCGCGGACAACTGAACCTCGACGCGAATCACGCGATCCTTGAATCGCTCGATCGACGAGATCCGATCGGTCACCTTGTCGCGGAAATCGTCCGTGATGGTGCATCGACGGCCGGTGACGAGAACGTCCATGGGGTACCTCCTGCATCGGTGCGGATAGCAATGGCACCCGGCCCACGCCTCGGGACGAAGCCCGGGTCAAGCGGCCTGAGGTGCCATGTCCCCAAGGTAGCGCACCATGCTCCGTTTGCCACGAGGCTCCCTGGCGTTCACCGGACGTCGCGGGGCTCCCGCCGTGGGCAACACGCCTGTAACACGGGGTAACACGGCCCTTACATGGACACAACTGAAGCGAAACACGGGCCGCTCACAGTTAATGTCATGATCCTAGAAATCAACCCCGGCGACACGGCTTGGGTCCTCGTCAGCGCGGCGCTCGTGCTGCTGATGACGCCCGGCCTCGCCTTCTTCTACGGCGGCATGGTCCGCGCCAAGGGCGTGCTGAACATGCTGATGATGTCGTTCATCTCCATGGGTACCGTCGGGGTGCTCTGGGTCCTGTTCGGCTTCTCCATGTCCTTCGGCGACTCGATCGGCGGCGTGATCGGCAACCCGCTGCAGTTCGCCGGCCTGTCCACCCTGATGGGCGAGGACGCCGTGGCCGGCAGCCTGCCGACCCTCGCGTTCGTCGCGTTCCAGGCGGCCTTCGCCATCATCGCCACCGCCCTCATCTCGGGCGCCATCGCCGACCGCGCGCGGTTCGGCGGCTGGACCCTCTTCACGATCCTGTGGGCCATCCTCGTCTACTTCCCGGCCGCCCACTGGGTCTTCGCGTTCGACGGCTTCGTCGCCCCGAAGGGCGGCTGGATCGCGAACACCGTGCAGGCGATCGACTTCGCCGGCGGCACGGCCATCCACATCAATGCCGGTGCGGCCGCGCTGGCGCTTGCGATTGTCCTGGGCAAGCGCCTCGACTTCGGCACCAAGCCGATGCGTCCGCACAGCATGCCGTTCGTCATGCTCGGCGCCGCCCTGCTGTGGTTCGGCTGGTTCGGCTTCAACGCCGGCTCGGCCCTCGGCGCCAACACGCTCGCCGGCCTGGCCTGGGTGAACACGCTGGCCGCCCCGGCCGCCGCGATGCTCGCCTGGCTCGTGGTCGAGAAGCTGCGCGACGGCCACCCGACGTCGCTGGGCGCGGCGTCCGGCATCGTCGCGGGCCTGGTGGGCATCACGCCCGCCGCCGGCTCGGTGAGCCCGCTGGGCGCCCTCGTGATCGGCGTCATGGTCGGCGTCGGCTGCGCCTACGCCGTCCCGCTGAAGGTTCGCTTCGGCTACGACGACTCGCTCGACGTGGTGGGCGTCCACCTGGTCGGTGGCGTGATCGGCACGCTGGCGATCGGCCTGCTGGCCGACCCGGCCGCGTCCGGCACCCCCGACGGCGTCGCCGGCCTCTTCTACGGCGGCGGGCTCGAGCAGCTGGGCCGCCAGGCGATCGGCGCCTTCAGCGTCCTGATCTACTCGTTCGTGATCAGCTTCATCCTGGGCAAGCTCATCGACAAGACGATCGGCTTCCGCATCACCAAGCGCGAAGAGAACGACGGCATCGACCGGCACGAGCACTCCGAGAACGGCTACGACCTCAGCCCGGTGTACTACTCCTCGCTCGGCGGCAGTGCGAGCGTGCGCCGCACGCTCTACCTGGAGCCGGATGACCTGCCGGAGGATCTGCGCAAGGAGGTCTCCGCGTGAAGCTCGTCACCGCCGTCATCCAGCCCTTCGTCCTCGACGACGTCCAAAAGTCCCTCGTCCGCTTCGGCATCAAGGGCATGACCGTCAGTGAGGTGTCCGGGTACGCGCGCCAGCGCGGCCACAAGGAGGTCTACCGGGGCGAGACCCTGCAGATCGACTTCATCCTCAAGGTCAAGCTCGAGATCCTGTGTTCCGACGACGACGCCGCCGGCATCATCAAGATCATCACCGACGCGGCCCGCACGGGCGAGGTCGGCGATGGCAAGGTCTGGGTGACCCCCGTCGAGACCGTCGTCCGTGTCCGCACCGGCGAGTCGGGCGACGAAGCGGTCTGACCGACCGCAGCACCCATCCATTCCCATCCAGGGCCGGCGCTCATTCGAGCGCCGGCCCTTCGACGTCCCGGACGCCGCCCGCCGGCCGCTCGTGGGGGTCGCTCAGCCCGGG
>CALMAD010000466.1 GCA_937859105.1 uncultured Propionibacteriaceae bacterium | reverse complement strand
CGGGGACGACGGCCGCCGCGCCGAGGGCGATGCCGTAGAACAGGCCGACGCGGCGCCAGTCGACGTGGTCGGCCGGGTCGGGCGCGGCCGGGCTCCGCGGGATGGGCTGGGCTGGCTCGGGGAGGGGGCGTCCGGACGCCGCGGCCGTCGGCTGGACGGCGCTCATCGCGCGCCGCCCAGGTCGCGCCGGATCTCCGCGTTGCGGCCCAGCCAGGCGAGCCCCAGCAGCACCCCGCCGGACGCCGCGCCCGGCGCGGCGAGCAGGGCCAACGGCACCCACGGACGCCGGCCCTCCGGCAGGCTGCGGACGACCGTCTGCACCGCGGCGACCGCCGCGATCATGGACGCCCCCGCGAGGGCGCCCGCGCGGGAGGTGGAGTGGTCACCGGGGATGGAGTAGTCGGCGGGGATGGAGTCGCCGGCGGAGCGGTCGGCGGAGGTGGTGCGTCCGGCACGCACGGCGACCAACGCGGGGATGAGCGCCATCGCGAGGTCGCCGGCCGCCGCGCGCCGCTTCGAGACGAAGCGATCGGGCACGCCGGTCAGCGACCAGTGGGCCGGCAGTCGCTCCGGAAGGGAGCGCCCGCGCACCAGGTAGTGCGCCACGACCGCCCCCGCGAGCGCGACCGGGACGCCCGCCGCCGCCCGGAAGGCGGCGTCCGGGGTGTTCGAGAAGGGGACGTCTTCGGCGTCGGGCTCGATCAGCCCGAGCCGGACGGCGATCGCGCCCGCGTTGAGATCCCAGCCCCAGCCGACGGCGCGGGGCACGAAGATGCGGTCGGACGCCGGATCCCACCACGACTCGGCGATGCGGGACGCCGCCCCCCGCGGGTCGAACCCGGCGAGCGGGCCGCGGCGACGGGGCGCCGAGCCCAGGTAGTCGTCGACGGCCGCGCGGGCGCGCCGGCTCAGGCGATCGAGGCCGATGATCATGACGGGTCCTTCAGGATGGTGGTGATCGCGGCGTCCACGGAGCGCCAGGTGGCGGCCATGTCGGCCAGCACCTCGCGCCCGACGCCGGTGAGCGTGTAGTACTTGCGCGGCGGGCCGACGGGCGACTCGCGCCACGACGACTCGACCAGCCCGGCCTTGCGGAGCCGCGCCAGCAGCGGATAGACCGTGCCGGGCGTGATGGCGAGCGCCGGGTGAGCGGCCAGATCGTCGACGAGTTGCGACCCGTAGCGGGGCTCGCCGGCGAGCAACCCGAGGACCGCCACCTCGACCACCCCCTTGCGGATCTGCGACACCCACCCGTCTGCCATGCGTTGATCGTATCGCCAGCTAGCTTGTCTCACAAGTATCTGGTGTGACCAGGGCGCCCGTGTGCGTTTCTACCTGACGTTCTCCACCCTCTGGTGTGGAGAACGCCACACGGGCCCCGCCCCAGGCGGGCGTCGCGCGCCCGAGCGGAGGCTGTGGGGCAATCGGCGGACGTCATGAGGACGCCGCCCACGGGTGGCCGCCTCCAGGCCCGTGACACCCGAGCCCCGTCGACCGGTCGATGTGCCACCACTCGACCGCGCGACGCCCCGCCCCTGGTCGATTTGCCACCACTCGATGCGGATCTACCGGCGTACCAGCGCTCCGTTCGTCAAGGAGACCTTCATCGAGTGGCGGCAAATCGACTGTCGGCGACCAGGACCTAGGACGCCGCACCGCCCGCGTCCCCGGCGGCCGCGTTCTCGATTGCCGCGTCCCAAGCGGCCGCGTCCTCGACTGCGGCGTCCTCAACTCGGAAACGGCCCGGCTCACCCCCAGGACCGTGTGACAACCTCCACACCAGGGTGTGGACCTTGCAGCATAGAAACGTTTCGCCGACCGCGGACGAGCGCCCCGGACGAAAACTGTCAGACCCTCCTGGCACAGTGGACGCCGTGCAGCAGTCCGTCCTCGATCGGTTCTCTCCCGCGACGCGCGCGTGGTTCGAGAGCAGCTTCACCGCGCCCACCCAGGCCCAGGCCGGGGCGTGGGCGTCCATCAGTTCGGGCCGGCACACGCTCGTCGTCGCGCCCACCGGCTCGGGCAAGACGCTCGCCGCGTTCCTGTGGGCGATCGATCGCCTCGCCACCCACCCCGCCCCCGCGGGCGAGCCGCAGCGTCGCTGCCGCGTCCTCTATGTGTCGCCGCTGAAGGCCCTCGCGGTCGACGTGGAGCGCAACCTCCGCTCCCCGCTCGTCGGCATCGGGCACGCCGCGGCCCGCCTGGGGCTCGAGCGTCCCGACATCACGGTGGCCGTCCGGTCGGGCGATACGCCCGCCGACGAGCGGCGACGCTTCGCGCGGACGCCCGCCGACATCCTCATCACGACGCCCGAGTCGCTGTTCTTGATCCTCACGTCCCAGGCGCGTGAGGCGCTGCGCGGCGTCGAGACCGTCATCGTCGACGAGGTGCACGCCGTCGCCGGCACCAAGCGCGGCGCGCACCTGGCGCTCACGCTCGACCGGCTCGACGCCCTCCTGGCCGCCCCCGCCCAGCGCATCGGGCTGTCGGCGACGGTCCGCCCACAACAGGAGGTGGGGCGTTTCCTCGCCGGTGGGCGTCCGGTGGAGATCGTCCAACCGGCCGCCGACAAGGCGTGGCAGCTCGACGTGGTCGTCCCGGTGCCCGACCTGGCGGCGATCGGCGACGGCTCCTCCGACGATCTCTCCGGGCCCGCAGCGGCCGACCCGCGGCGCAGTTCCATCTGGCCGCACGTCGAAGAGCGGGTCGCCGACCTCATCGAGCAGCACCGCTCCACGCTCGTCTTCGCCAACTCGCGGCGGCTGGCCGAGCGGCTCACCGCGTCCCTGAACGAGATCGCGGCCGGGCGCGCCGAGGCGCGCGAGAGTGCGGACGCGGACGGCCCACCCACGCCCGACGAGTCACCCAGGCCCCACGAGTCACCCAGGCCCGACGACTCCCCCACCGGCGACGACCCGCCCGCCCCGCCGCACCCGGGGCGTCCCCCCGCGGCGTTGATGGGGCAGGCCGGCGCTGGCGCCGGGGCGCCCGCGGTGCTGGCCCGCGCGCACCACGGGTCGGTGAGCCGCGAGCAGCGGGCGCAGACCGAAGACGATCTGAAGGCCGGACGCCTCCCGGCGGTCGTCGCGACCTCGTCCCTCGAACTGGGCATCGACATGGGCGCGGTCGACCTGGTCGTGCAGGTGGAGGCGCCGCCGTCGGTGTCGTCGGGCCTGCAACGCGTCGGCCGCGCGGGGCACCAGGTGGGGGCCGTCAGCCATGGGGTGTTCTTCCCGAAGTACCGGGGCGACCTCGTGGCGTCCGCGGTGATCGTCGAGCGCATGCGCGCCGGCGCGATCGAGAGCCTGGCCGTGCCGGCGAACCCGCTCGACGTCCTCGCGCAGCAGATCGTCGCGATGGTCGCGCTCGACGACTGGTCCGTCGACGACCTGTTCGCCCTGGTCAGGCGGGGTGCGCCGTTCGCGACGTTGACCCGCGGCGTCCTGGAGTCGGTGCTCGACATGCTCGCCGGCCGCTACCCGAGCGAGGAGTTCGCCGAGCTGCGCCCGCGCCTGACGTGGGACCGGGCGTCCGGCATGCTCGTCGGCCGGCGCGGCGCCCAGCGCATCGCGGTGACATCCGGCGGCACGATCCCCGACCGGGGCCTGTTCGGGGTGTTCATCGCCGGCGACGGGCCCGGGCGGCGCGTCGGCGAACTCGACGAGGAGATGGTCTACGAGTCGCGGGTCGGCGACGTCATCACGCTGGGCACGTCGACGTGGCAGATCGAGGAGATCACGCACGACCAGGTGCTCGTCACGCCGGCACCCGGGCGTCCGGGGCGGCTGCCGTTCTGGCGCGGCGACACGCTGGGGCGTCCGGCGGAGCTCGGCGAGGCGGTCGGCGGGTTCGTCCGCGAGGTGAGCGCCCTCCCGCCCGAGCCCGCGGCCGAGCGGCTCGCCGGCGCCGGGCTCGACCCGTGGGCGTCCGACAACCTGCTCGCCTACCTGGCCGAGCAGCGCGAGGCCACCGGACGCCTGCCGACCGACCGCACCATCGTCGTCGAGCGGTTCACCGACGAGCTCGGCGACTGGCGCGTCGTCATCCACAGCCCGTACGGCGGGCAGGTGCACGCGCCTTGGGCGCTCGCGATCGCGGCGCGCCTCCGCGAACGGTACGGCGTCGACGTGCAGGCCATGCACGCCGACGACGGCATCGTGCTGCGGCTGCCCGACCTGGGCGATCCGTTCGAACTGGACGCCGACCCGGCCGGCCAGGACGGCTCACCCGGCCAGCCGGGCTCCCCTGGTACCCATCACTCCCCTGGTCTCCACCACTCCCCCGCCTCCCCCGCCCGGGACGCCGGCCCGTACGCCGACCTCATGGAGCTGCTGTTCCCCGACCCCGACGAGGTGACCGCCCTGGTCACCGAGCAGATCGGCGGATCGGCGCTGTTCGCGTCCCGATTCCGCGAGTGCGCGGGCCGGGCGCTCCTGCTGCCGCGGCGGCGTCCCGACAAGCGGCAGCCGCTCTGGCAGCAGCGGCAACGCTCGGCCGCGCTGCTCGAGGTCGCGTCGCGGTACCCGTCGTTCCCGATCGTGCTCGAGGCCGTCCGCGAGTGCCTCTCCGACGTGTTCGACCTGCCGGGCCTGGCCGAGCTGATGCGCCGCATCCGGTCGCGCGAGATCGCGACCGTCGAGGTCACGACGCCGTCGCCCAGCCCCTTCGCGTCGTCGATGCTGTTCGGCTACGTCGCCCAGTTCCTCTACGAGGGCGACTCCCCGCTCGCCGAGCGCCGCGCGGCAGCGCTCTCGCTCGACCCCGACTTGCTGGCCGAGCTGCTCGGCACATCCGAGGGGCTGAGCCTGCGCGAGCTTCTGGACGCCGACGCGCTCGCCCGCACCCACGCCGAGCTGCAGCACCTCGCCGACGGCCGGCGCGCCCGCGACCCCGACGAGGTCACCGACCTGCTCCGCGCCCTCGGCCCCCTCACCCCGGCCGAGATCGAGGCTCGCAGCGACGGCTTCCAGCCCGCGTGGCTGGCCGGGCTGGAGGCGTCCCGGCGCGTGTTCCCGATCGGCGGCGCCCACGGCGGGCGGCTCGCCGCGATCGAAGACGCCGGACGCCTTCG
>CALMAD010000465.1 GCA_937859105.1 uncultured Propionibacteriaceae bacterium | reverse complement strand
CTCGGTGGAGGCGAGGACGACGGCACCCTCCGGCGCCTCGAGCATCGCGTCCTGCCCGGCGACATCCCACGTCCGGACGCCGGCGGCGTCCACGGACTTCTGCACCGACCGCGGCAGCCCGATGCCGTCGCGGCCGACGACCGCGACGTCCAGGCCGTCCGCGGCCGGCACCTCGAACGTGAGCCCGCGCAGCGACTCCGCGTGCGCGGCCGTGTAGATGATGCCCATGCCCCCGTGCTGGCCCTCCGGCAGCGTCGATCGGGTCTCGAGGGACATCAGCAGCGCCCGCTCCTGGCGCAGGAAGATGCGGCCGCCCGCCGGCGGGTCCCACTGCAGCAGCGAGACGACGCGCGGGCGCGGCGCGCGGCTGAGCGCGCGGCCGGCGACGAGGGCCCCGACGCGGAGGCCGACCACCTGCACCGGGGCGTCCGTCCAGGTGGAGACCTCGTCGAGCACGGCGTTCAGGTCGTCGACCCACACGTCGGCCGCGGCATCGTCGTCGGCGAGGTCGCCGGAGTCGGAGCTGCCGGTCCACGCGAACCGGACGGCCGCGAAGCCGGCGAGCGCGAGGTCGCGCGCGAGGCGCCGGAAGCTGCGGTGAGCGAGCTCCTGCTCGCGGCCGAAGCTGGGCACGAGCACGACGACGCCGGCGGCGTGCCCGCTGTCGGGGGTGTGCACCCAGGCCGCGAGCGGCCGGTCGGCACGCCCGAGCCACGTCGGCTCACCGGTCGGAACACCCACCGTCCACTCCCTCCCACACCTCAGCCGGGCCGAGGCTACCACCCGACGAGACAGGGCTCCCCATAGAAGCGACGGCGGTCGCCAACGTCGGGCCGGTGGCCCGCCCGCTCGGTAGGATGACCGGCCGAAGGGGTGATTGCGTTTGTCCATCGGCATCGACTCGGTCAGCACCGACGACGTCGGGGCGTCCGTGGACGCCTTCGGCGATCGCTATCTCCGGCGCGTCTACACCGACGCCGAGCTGACGCCGACCGCGGGCATGTCGCCCGAGCGGCTGCGGCAGTACCTCGCGGGCCGGTTCGCGGCGAAGGAGGCCGTCTTCAAGGCGCTGCGCTGCCCGTCGTCCGTCGCGCTGCCGTGGCGCAGCATCGAGATCGTCGCCGACGAGCAGGGGCGCCCGGGGGCGCGCCTGGCCGGCGAGGTCGCGGCGTGGGCGTCCGAGCGCGGGATCAGCGACGTGGACGTCTCGATCACGCACGACCGTGGCACCGCGCTGGGAATCGCCTCCGTGCGGCCCTAGGCGCGACGCGCCTCTCGTTCGCCCGCCCCCCTTCACCACGTACCCACCCAGAAAGGACCATCTGATGGAAATCGAACCGCGCGTCCGCGAGATCCTGAGCACGGTCGGCCGCGTCCCCGAGGCGGCGACGGCCCCCGCGGACGCCGACCTGTACGACCTCGGGCTGTCCTCGCACGCCACGGTGAACGTCATCCTGGGGCTCGAGGACGCCTTCGACATCGAGTTCCCCGACGAGCAGATGCGTCGCGAGGTGTTCGCCAGCGTGGCGAGCATCGTCGAGACGGTCGGCTCCCTCACCGAGGACGCCTGATGACGACGACGCCCGAAGCCCTGACCGCCGCGCTCGTCGAGCACGGCCACCAGATCCCGCTCGGTTTCGCCGGCCTCGTCGGCCGCGGGCCCGAGTTCGAGTCGATCATCGACGGCATCCGCCGCCGCTACTTCGCGGCCGAGGACCCGGCCAAGGAGATCCGGCGGATGACGTTCCCGCCGCTGATCCCGGCCGCGAGCTTCCTCAAGACCGACTACTTGACCAACTTCCCGCAGCTCACCGCCCAGGTGAACGTGTTCGAGGGCCAGGACAAGGAGCATCGCCAGCTCATCCGCGAGGTCGAGGACGGCGAGGACTGGCATCACCACTTCACCCCGTCGGGGCTCATGCAGGTGCCCGCGACGTGCGAGAACGTCTACCCGCTGTACGCGGGCGTCCTGGAGGGCGAGCACCGCGTCGAGGCGTCCAGCTGGTGCCTGCGCTTCGAGCCGTCGGACGACCCGCTGCGGATGGTCTGCTTCCGGATCAGCGAGCAGGTGTACCTCGGCACCGAGCAGGGGGCGATCGCCCACCGCGACGAATGGTTCGCCAACGCGCTGGCGATGTTCGACGACTTCCAGTTGCCGATCGACTCCGGCCGGGCGAGCGACCCGTTCTTCGGACGCGCCGGCCGCATCCTGGCCAACGGCCAACTGCAGGAGGGCCTGAAGCACGAGGTCCGCGTCCAGTTGTTCGAGGACCGGCAGACCGCGATCGCGTCCGGCAACCTGCACCAGACCCACTTCGCCGAGAACTTCGGCATCACGCGCCCCGACGGCTCGCTCGCGCACACCTCGTGCGTCGGCTTCGGCGTCGAGCGCGTCGCCATCGCGCTGCTCGTCGTGCACGGCATGAGCACCGCCGCGTGGCCGGCGGGCGTCCGGGGGGCTTTGGGGCTCTGAGCCCCCGCGCCTCCCGTCGCCCCGGACGGTACCGGACGCCCTCCTTCCCGGCCCGCGGTTGAACTGACACCCGGATCGCTAGGGTGATCTCGAGGCGGCGAGAGGAGGCGCGGTGGAGAGCTTCGCGCTCCGGCGATGCGAGCTGGGCGTCGCCACGTCCGCGACGCAGATCGAGGGCGGCTACGCCGACACGAACTGGCACCGCTGGGCGGCGCGCGGCCGCGCCCGCGACGGCAGCGGGCCCACCGTCGCCGCCGACCACTGGAACCGCGTCGCGGACGATCTGGACCTGCTGCGCGAGCTCGGCGTCCGGCACTACCGGATGGGCCTGGAGTGGGCGCGCATCGAGCCGGAGCCCGGCGAGTTCGACACCGCCGCGATCGCGCACTACCGCGACGAGCTCGCGGGCCTGCGCGCCGCCGGCATCGCGCCGCTCGTCACCCTCCACCACTTCAGCGAGCCGGGCTGGCTCTCCGAGCGCGGCGGCTTCGGCACGGACGCCGCCCTGGCGGCGTTCGCGCGCTACGTCGAACGGGTCGTGCTGGACCTGGGCGACCTCGCCGACGAGTGGATCACGATCAACGAGCCCAACGTCTACGCCTACCAGGGCTACTACCAGGGGTCGTGGCCGCCCGGCGAGCGGACGCTGCGGGGCTACCTCGGCGTCGCGGCGCGCCTCGCCCGCGCCCACCTGGACGCCTACCGCGCGATCCACCGCCTGCGGCCGTCGGCGCGGGTCGGCTTCGCGCAGCACCTGCGCGTGTTCGACCCGCTGCACGCGGCGAACCCGTTCGACCGGGCCAGCGCGTCCGGCACCGCCTGGGTCTTCCAGGGTGCCCTGACGCAGGCGATGGCCCGCGGCCGCTTCGTGGCGCCGCTGGTGCAGCCGCGCGGCGTGCGTCCGGGGCGGTACTACGACTTCCTGGGCGTCAACTACTACTCCCGCACGCTGATCTCCGGGCCGCAGAACCTCACCGCCCGCGGCGCCCCGGTGAGCGATCTGGGCTGGGAGATCTACCCCGACGGTCTGGTCCGCGTGCTCGAATGGTTGCATCGCCGCTTCCCGGGTCCGATCTACGTCACGGAGAACGGCGTGGCCGACGCCGCGGATTCCTTCCGCGCCCGCTTCCTCTACGACCACCTCGCCCGCATCGCGGCGTCCGAGCGGCTGCCCGTCCAGCGCTACTACCACTGGACGCTCACCGACAACTGGGAGTGGGCCGAGGGCCAGACGGCCCGCTTCGGCCTGGTCGAGCTCGACCCGGCGACGCAGCAACGGCGGATGCGGGCGTCCGGGCGGTTCTTCGCCTCGATCGCCGCGAACCGCGGCGTCACCCAGGACGCCTACGACGAGTTCGTCGCCCCCCAGCGCTACCCGCAGGGCTCCCGATGACCGGCGCGGCCCCGGCGCCGCCCGACCCCCCGGACGCCTCCCAGCCCGTGTCCCGCGCGCGGCCGGTCTCGGCGGCCGTCAACCGCTGGGCGTTCTCGGTCGGCACGCTGGGCCGCGACATGCTGTACACGCTCGTCAACATGTACCTGATCGTGTTCCTCACCGAGGTGCTCGACCTGACCGACGAGTCGATGTGGTGGATCACGGGCGTCCTGCTGGTCGCCCGCCTCGTGGACGCCGTGACCGACATCGCGATGGGCGCGATCGTCGACAACACCCGGACGCGGTGGGGGCAGTACAAGCCGTGGATGGCCGTCGGCGCGGTGGCGTCCGCGATCGTGACCGTCGCGCTGTTCGCCGACCCGGGGGTGCGCGGGCCGGGCTACGTCGCCGCCTTCGCCATCGTGTACCTGCTGTGGGGGTTCGCCTGGACGGCGAACGACATCCCGTTCTGGTCGATGATGCCGGCGCTGTCGCTGGTGCAGGCCGAGCGGGAGCGCATCGGCTCGCTGTCGAAGGTCTTCGCGACGATCGGCCTGTTCGCGGTGGTCGTCGGCATCATCCCGATCACGGACGCCCTCGGCGGCGGCGTCCGCGCCTGGACGATCTTCGCCGCCGGCGTCGTGATCGTGATGCTGGCGGGGCAGGCGCTCACGCTGGCCTGCGTCCGGGAGCCGCGCCTGGTCCGGCGGCGGCGGTCGACCTCGGTCCGCGAGGTGTGGGGCGTCCTCACGGGCAACGACCAACTGCTCTGGACGGCCGTCGCCATGGTCCTGTTCATGACGGGCTACTCGATCACGACGAGCCTCGGGGTCTACTTCTTCAAGTACGCCTACCGCGACGAGGGCATGTACGCGCCCTTCGCGGCCGTGCTCGGCGTCGCCCAGCTCGCCGGGTTCGCGGCCTTCCCGCTGCTGCGACGGCGGCTGTCGCGCCGGGGCCTGTACTCCCTCGCGACCGCCCTGTGCGTCGCCGGCTACGTCTTGTTCTGGTTCGCGCCGATGGCGATGATCCCGATCGGCGTGGCCGGGCTGTTGGCCTTCTTCGGCGAGGCCCTCGTGGTCGTCTTGATGCTCGTCTTCATCACCGACTGCATCGAGTACGGCCACTGGAAGCTCGGACGCCGCAACGGCTCGGTCACGTTCGCCCTGCAGCCGTTCATCAACAAGCTCGGCGGCGCGCTGGCCACGGCGATCGTCTCCGCGACGCTCATCGTGACCGGCATCAACCGGGCGGAGGGCCCCGCCGATGTCTCCCCCGACGGCGTCGCCGGCCTCAAAGCGATCATGATGCTGCTGCCGGTGGCGCTCGTCGTCGCGAGCTACCTGATCCACCGGCGCCGGTACGCCATCGACGAGAGCTTCTACGCGCGCATCGTCGGCGACCTGCGCGACCGGGGCGAACTCACGGATTCCGACGACCCACCCGCCGAGTCACCGGCTCGTCACCGACGCGTGTCGCGGGCGTCACCACCCGTTCCCCCCGACCGGTAGCATCCGGCTGAGAAAACAACCAGCGAGGGGGGACCGATGAAGGTCGCGGTGATCGGCACGAACTACCTGGGGGCCGCCCATGCGGCCGGCATGGCGGAGTTCGGGCACGACGTCATCGGCGTCGAGATCGACCCCCGCCGCGTCGAGGTGCTGAACACGGGCCGCTCGACCATCTTCGAGGAGGGGCTGGAGCCGCTGCTCGCCAAGCACACGGCGTCCGGACGGCTGCGGTTCACCACCGACTACGCCGAGATCGCCGACTGGGCCGACGTCCACTTCGTGTGTGTCGGGACGCCGCAGTCCGACTCGGGGGCGGCCGACCTGTCCCAGGTGCGCGCGGTCGTCGACACCCTCGGGCCGCTGCTCACGCGGCCGACGGTGGTCGCCGGCAAGTCGACCGTCCCGGTCGGCACCGCCCCCGCCCTCCAGGCCCGGTTCGACAAACTCGCGCCCGGCGCCGGCGTCGAGGTGGTGTGGAACCCCGAGTTCCTGCGGGAGGCCCACGCCGTCACCGACACGCTGCGCCCCGACCGCATCGTCCTAGGCGCCCGGACGCCCGCCGCCCTCGCCACCATGCGCGACGTCTACGCCCTCCCCCTGAGCGAGGGCGTGCCGGTCGTCGAGTGCGACATCGCGACGGCCGAGCTCATCAAGGTGGCGGCGAACGCGTTCCTCGCGACGAAGATCTCCTTCATCAACGCGATGGCGCAGATGTGCCAGGCCGCCGGCGGCGACGTGACCCTGCTCGCGGACGCCATCGGCTACGACCGGCGCATCGGGCGCGAGTTCCTCAACGCCGGGCTCGGCTTCGGCGGCGGCTGCCTGCCGAAGGACATCGCGGCCCTGTCGGCGCGGGCCAGCGAACTCGGCGTCCACGTGCTCGCGGACTTCATCGGGGCCGTCCAGAGCATCAACGACGACCAGCGCCGCGAGATCGCCGATCTCGCGGAGGCGAGCCTGGGCGGCGACGCCCGCGGGCAGCGGGTCGCGGTGCTCGGCGCGGCCTTCAAGCCGGGGACCGACGACACCCGCAACTCCCCCGCGCTCACCGTCGCCGAACTGCTCGCCGCCCGCGGGGCCCACGTCACGGTCTTCGACCCGGAGGCCAGCGTCGAGTCGGTGCCGGGCGTGACGGCGTCCGCGAGCGTCGAGGAGTGCCTGAAGGACGCCGACGTGGTCCTGCACCTGACCGAGTGGCCGCTGTTCCGGCAGCTCGACCCGGCGGCCCTGATCGGGCTGGTGCGGCGTCCGGTCCTCATCGACGGACGCCTCAAGCTCGACGCGGCCAAGTGGCGGTCGGCCGGCTGGTCGGTCATCCAGCCCGGGCGTCCGGCCCTGGAGGGGTGAACCTACTTCCGCTGCGTCTGCACGAGGCGTCCGAAGGCGATCGCGCGGTTGTCGGAGTGGAACAGGTCATGACACGTCGTGAGCGTGAGCAGCGCGTCCGTGGGCTGACGCTCGGGGTGGCCCGGCACCGGGTCGAGCACCCAGGTGTCGACGTTCTTGACGGTCAGATCCCGCGGATTGTTCGTCAGCGCGTACGTGTAGATCGCCTCGCGCGTCTCCACGACCACCTCGTCGCCGGCCTTCAGCGTGAGCATCGGGGCGAACGGACCGCGCGCTCCGCGATGCCCGGCGACCGCGAAGTTGCCGATCTGGCCGGGCGGCGCGGTCGTCTCGTACCAGCCCAGACCCTTGGCCAGGGACTTTTTCTCATCCACCCCGACGAGCACGGGCTCCTCGAAGTCGCTCCCGAATGCAGGAATACGCATGAGGGCGATGGCATTGCCCGGAATGGACGCCGACGGCGTCCGTCCGTGGGCCCAGGCATCCCGGAGGCCCGCTTCCTTTTCCTGGGACGCCGCGGGGTCGACGTGGGTGTTGAAGAACATGTCCCACACCACGTAGCCCACTCCGCTGAGGCCGACCACGATCAGCAGGGTGCCCAAAACCCCTCGCCACAGGGGCAACGGACGTCGGCCGCGCACGCGCGGCGCCGCGGTGGTCGTCGTCATCGCCACCCCTTCCTGATGCGACACTGTGTCGCATCGCTATGATGATACGGCGCCTTCGCGGAGGCGCCCCACCCGGTGCGCGCGGGCATCCCGGCGCCGGGAATTCTCGATTACGGCGCTTATTTCCGCCGTTTCGAAATGCGTCACCCGCGCGGGTGACATTAAGTCCCCCGCCCGGGGGACACGACAAACTTTGACACATTATGGCCGGCAAATTTTCTGTCCCCCTAGCGGGTGACATCAGTGAATAAGTGAACCTCACCACGCCCCGTAACATAGCTGAC
>CALMAD010000464.1 GCA_937859105.1 uncultured Propionibacteriaceae bacterium | reverse complement strand
GTCGCTGTCCGAGGCGGCGGTCGTCGCGGACCGCCGCCCACTGGGGCCACAGGTCGAGCTGGGCGACGGCGTCCTTGAATCGCGCGAAGGGACGCGGCCCGTCGAGCGCGTCCGCGAGGCGTTCGCGGGCGGCCGGCCCGGACTGGGCGTCGACGAACGCCTCCATGTCGCCGAACTGGGAGCCGGAGTCGTCGCGGTAGCTGACGGCGTTGTCGAACTCGTCGGTGTCGTCGAGGTCGAGGCCGTCGGGGAAGTCGGGCAGCACCCCGCCGGACTGCAGGTCGACGAGCGCGCCCTCGCTGCCGGCGGCGATGTCGGCGAGCATCGCGTAGTCGATCGGGTCGGGCTCGACCGGATCACCGCGCAGCACGGCGAGCAGCTGGGCGTGGAGGAGGTCGTCGCCGGGCAGGTCGCGCTGCGACAGCCGGTTGATGACGGACGCGGTGACCGCCGCCAGGTCGGCGCGATCGCGGGGACGCTCGGCGAGCGTCCGGAGCAGCGTGTCGCCGATCTGCTGGAGCGCGTGGTCGATGCGGACGCCGGTGAGGCCGTCGATCAGGTCGGCGGTGGTGGACGCCGCCCGCACGGCGCGCAGGTCGACCCACGGGGCGGCGCGGTTGGTGGGAGGGTCGGAGGGGAGGGCGTCGTCGTCCGGGGGGTCGACGAGCGTGAGGTGGGCGTCCGTGGGCTCCGGCTCGTCGTCGTCGGACTCGGTGAGGCGTCCGTATTGATCGGGCAGGTTCCCCCAGCCGAAGATCGGCGTCGGGCTGTCGGCCAGCTCGCCCAGCACCTCCCAGGGATCGACGGGCGGCAGCACGGTGCAGCGGTGCGTCCAGTCGTCACCGAGGTCGAAGACGTAGGTGAACTGCGCCCCGGCCGTGAGGTGACGCGCGACGGGCGTGGTGAGGGGGAGCGTCCGCGGGACGACCGCCCCCGCCGAGGACGCCAACTCATCGGCGTACTCGTCGTCGACGACGAGCGTGCCGTCGGCGAGCTCGAACTGGCTCAGGTGCGAGTGGTCCCAGCGGCCGAAGGCGACGTTGATCGCGTCGAGAAGGCCGTCGAAGGTCGTGCGCGGGGGGATCGCGAAGATGCGTCCGGGGGACGGATCGAACGCCTCACCCCGCCCGGACACCAGCTCGACCTTGACGCACTTCCATCGGGCAGCCATGCGTCTAGCGTTTCCCCTGGACGCCTCCCGCGCAACCCACGAGGCTGGAGGTTCCGCGGGGCTTCGATACACTGGGCCCGCTCGGGGCTATGGCGCAACTGGCAGCGCACCTGCTTTGCAAGCAGGGGGTTAGGGGTTCGAGTCCCCTTAGCTCCACGAACGAAACGAGAAGGCCGCTACGACTAGGCGAAACGAAGCCCAGTCGGGCGGCCTTTCTGTTGGTCGTGCAACATACGTGCAACACGGGCCGCCCCTCACCCGAGAGGGAACGACCATGATCACGAACACCCGCCCCGACACCGTCCGCCCGGCCTTCTCCTGCGTCGCCGTCGACGTCGAGGTCGAACCCGCCTGGAACCCCAGCCGGGCGCCCTACATCCTCGTGCAGCGCACCGACGAGCCGACGGGCCGCGCGATCGCCTCGGACCGACTCACGGCGGCCGACGCGCGGCGCCTCGCCGGGCTGTTGCTCGCCGCGGCCGACGACGTCGACGGGGCCGCCCAGGTCGAGGTCGAGCAGGACGCCGCGCCCACCTTCCCGGCCGTCGACGTGACCGGGTGGGACCCCCAAGACGTCGCCGACATGCTCGCCGACGACGAGGCCGAGGTCGAGGCGCGGAAGGCACGCACGGCCGCCCCGGTCGTCGAGGACGCGCCGACGGGCTGCCCGGTGCGACACGGACCACGCCCACGAGCTCGACGAGCCCGGGGACCCGGGCGCCCACTG